>JAYEJK010000001.1:0-6341 GCA_034660535.1 Thermodesulfobacteriota bacterium
TTGGACCTTGCAATGGATCTCGGCACCCCCTTTATCGGACTCAATGATTCAGGAGGCTCAAGGATTCAGGAGGGAATATTCGGTCTTTCAGGTGTGGCGGGCATCTTTTTAAAAAACACTCTTGCATCCGGCTTAATCCCGCAGATCTCCGCTATCATGGGACCATGCGCCGGCGGGGCAAGTTATTCACCCGCCCTGACCGATTTCATTTTTATGGTTGAGAAAACCAGTTGCATGTTTGTTACCGGACCGGATGTAATCAAGGCAGTCAGCCGCGAGGAAGTAAGCAAGGAGGAGTTGGGTGGCGCTGTTACACACAATTACAAAAGCGGCGTGGCCCATTTTATGGCGGCTGACGACCAGGACTGCCTGGCCGCTATTCGCGAACTCCTCTCATTTCTGCCCCAGAACAATATCGAGGATTCACCGGTAAAAAAATGCCATGACGACCCGGAACGGCAGACGCCCCATCTTAACGACTTCATACCCGAAGATCCCAAAACCGCCTATGATGTAAAGGAGTTGATCCACTCCGTGGTAGACGACGGCCTTTTCTTCGAGATCCAGCCCCATTACGCAAAAAACCTCGTAATCGGCTTTGCCGGAATGAACGGTCGGACAACCGGTATAGTCGCCAACCAGCCAATGACGCTGGCCGGCTCTCTGGACACCAATGCGTCGCGCAAAGGAGCCCGTTTTGTACGATTCTGCGACGCCTTCAACATCCCCCTTATAACATTCGAGGATGTTCCAGGATTTCTGCCCGGCAAACAACAGGAATTAGACGGCATCATCAGGGATGGCGCCAAACTTCTCTATGCCTATTGCGAGGCAACCGTTCCCAAGATATGCCTCATCACCAGAAAGGCTTATGGCGGAGCCTATTGCGTCATGTCCAGCAAACATATCAGGGGTGATTATAATTTCGCCTATCCTGAAACCGAGATTGCCGTAATGGGCGCCGAGGGAGCAATCAGCGTCCTTTACCGCCGGGAACTTGCCGAGGCCGATGATCCGGAGAAGGTCAGAAAGCGCCTGCTGACCGAATACAGTGAAAAATTCACAACCCCATACATTGCGGCCGGCAACGGCTATATCGATGAAATCATCATGCCTGCTGAAACCAGAGCAAAGCTGATAATGGCCCTTGAGCGAACACGCACCAAGGTCAAAAAAAATCCGCCTAAAAAACACGGTAATATGCCATTATAAATGATGAATGATGAGTGATGAAATGTTTAACAAAATCTTAATCGCCAATCGGGGAGAAATTGCGATAAGGATCATTCGGACCTGTAGAGACATTGGAGTTAAGTCGATTGCAATCTACTCCGAGGCTGACAGGACAGCCCTGCACGTCCGCCGGGCAGACGAGGCCTACTGTGTTGGACCGCCGCCTTCGATAGAGAGCTACCTTAATCCCGAGGCTATACTGGCTGCCGCAAAAAAGTCCGGCGCTGAAGCGGTGCATCCCGGTTACGGATTTCTTTCTGAAAATGCTGATTTTGCCCGGCAATGCGCACAGGCAGGCCTGACTTTTATCGGACCGGAACCGGAAGTAATCGAGAAAATGAGCGACAAGACCGTTGCCCGCCGAATCATGATCAAAAACGGCATACCGGTCATCCCCGGCGCCGCCGGGGAGGCAGGCTCTTTAGAGGACGCCGGGAAAGTCAGCCTTGATATAGGCTTTCCGGTAATGCTCAAAGCCGCCTCCGGAGGCGGCGGCAAAGGCATACGCATTGTCAGGCGTGAGCAGACTTTTAATGATGCATTCCAGGCAGTACGACGTGAGGCATATGCCTCCTTTGCCGATTCAAGGATCTTTGTTGAAAAGTATTTTGATTCACCGCGCCATATTGAAGTGCAGATATTTGCTGATCAACAAGGCCATGTAATCCATCTCTATGAAAGGGAATGCTCCATCCAGCGCCGCTACCAGAAGGTAGTTGAAGAATGCCCCTCCCCTTGCATGGATGAGGAACTTCGCTCCCGGATGACCGCAGCCGCTATTCAGGCGGCTAAATCAGTGAATTATACGGGAGCCGGCACTGTCGAGTTTCTAGTGGATAAGGAACGAAATTTCTATTTCCTTGAAATGAATACCAGAATTCAGGTTGAACACTCAATAACCGAAATGGTTACCGGTATTGACCTGGTGAAAGAACAAATCTTCATCGCCGCCGGGCGCCCTTTAAGCATTCGGCAGGAAGATATAGCCTGTAACGGTTCAGCAATAGAGTGCCGAATCTATGCAGAGGACCCGAAAAACAGCTACCTGCCCGCCCCGGGTCCGGTCAAAAAAATAACCATGCCCCAAGGACCTGGAATCCGGGTGGATTGCGGCGTGTTCACCGGTTGGGATGTGTCGCGTTATTATGACCCGTTGATTGCCAAGATTGCCGCCTGGGGCAGATCAAGATATGAGGCTCGTCGCCGCATGCTCAGAGCCTTGGATGAATGCATGATTTTCGGAGTAAAAACAAACCTGGGTCTCCACAAACAAATCTTAAATGATGATAACTTCAAAGCCGGCGAGATCAGCACCGGTTTTATCGAAGATAGAGTTAATCCTTGCCGGGATGAGGAAATAGACGACCACGACCTGGCCATCATTACCGCATTATGCGCCCGGTTGCATCGGCCGACCGGCAAATGTGAAAAAACCGTCCAATCCGGACATGACCACTCTGACCTCTGGAGAATGGCAAGTAAATACCAATTCTGGGCAACACGGTTCTGAACCTTGAACCCCAAAAAGGAGATCAATAATGGAGATCAAAGCCATGGTAAAAAACCGGCTTTACCCGGTTACCTACGGCATGGAGGGTGAAAAAATACGGATTACCATTGAAGACCGCACCTATCTGGTTGACGCGGTCTGCCCGGCGGACGGTTTTTTCTCACTTTTGATTAACGGCCGATGCCATGATGCTGCGATTGAAGGCGGAGACAACAGCTACACGGTTCTTGTTCAGGGTCGCGCCGACCAAGTTGATTTCCACGACCCCAGGAAACGTCGGCCGACCGACGATCTTAAACGCTCCATCAAAGAAGGGAGGCAGAGCATCCACGCACCCATGGCCGGTCAGTTGATCCGTCTTCTCGTTCAGCCCGGCGACCTGGTTGAGGACGGACAGGGGCTGGTGGTTCTGGAAGCGATGAAGATGGAAAACGAGTTAAAATCCCAGGGAGTCGGCAAGGTCAAAAAAATATTTGTAACTACCGGTGATGTAGTGAAACCCGGCCAGGAACTGCTGATTATTGAGTAAAAAACCCGTTATAATCAGCAAAAAAATTTCGCTCATCACTGATTGCGTCATTATCCCCTTGAATTTCCAATTTTTTCAGCGTTTCCCTTGTATAATCCCTTCATGAATGAGGGTCCATTTTTTGACAACGGAATATGGGTCAAAGTGAGATAACACTCTGATTTCCTTTATTCTTTATCTGGAATTCGCACATCCCGTTTCAGGCCAAATGTTGCTACATATTGTGGCAAATAATGCTTGACATACTACAGAATGTATATGTATTCTAAAAATCACAAACACAAAATAATCAATCTTATGGAGGATTTCCTGTGGGTCAAAAAGCAAAAATACTGGTCACTGAAGATGGCAGTTTCGATCTCACCACATACCGCTGGGATGATCACCGCTTCTCAGATCTCCTGCTTAAAGAAAACCGCATTGACGCGGATAAAGCCATTGAACTAAGCAAATTCCTTCGCGATGAAATCGCAAAGATGGATATCCAGACTATAACTATGCCCATTATTCAAAACATCGTAAGCGCTGAACTTAAAAAATATGGTCTTACAAAGTCAGCTCCGATCCGGCTGGACAAGTCCATATTCATCCCGAACGGGCCGGTCCTGTCGGCAAATGCCAAGACGGTCCTGGAAAGGAGATACCTTAAAAAAGATCTCAAGGGCCGACTCAAGGAAAAACCTGAGCAGATGTTCAGGCGTGTCGCGAAACATATTGCCAAGGCAGAGTCCGATTTTGAAGATTCTTCCAAGGTCAAAGAGATAGAAGAAAACTTCTATAAGATAATGACCGAGTTCAAATTCCTTCCCAACTCTCCGACTCTTATGAACGCGGGACGCCGGCTGGGACAGTTGGCAGCCTGCTTTGTCCTGCCGATCAATGACAGCCTGGATGAAATTTTCGGTTCAGTCAAGAATGCGGCCATAATTCACAAATCAGGCGGCGGAACCGGATTCGACTTCTCAAAGCTCAGGCCGAAAAACAGCCGGGTAGGAACCACAGGCGGTGTTGCGTCAGGCCCGATCTCATTTATGAAGATATTTAATACCGCCACTGAGCAGGTAAAACAGGGAGGCACGCGCCGGGGCGCAAATATGGCCATTTTGCGGGTCGATCATCCGGACATTATGGAATTTATACAATGCAAAACCAAGAACGATGAACTGAATAATTTCAACATCTCTGTCTCTGTCACAGATAAATTCATGAAAGCGATGGAGAATGACACCGATTATGATCTGATCGACCCCAGAGACAAAAAGGTCTCCGGTTCGCTCAATGCCAGGGAAGTCTATGAGGTCCTGGTGAACCATGCCTGGAAAAACGGAGATCCGGGCATCATATTTCTTGACAGGATCAACAAGGACAACCCGACTCCCGAATTGGGGTCCATGGACAGCACGAACCCGTGCGGCGAACAACCGCTGCTCCCGATGGAGGCGTGTAATCTTGGATCAATCAATCTTGCCAAGATGGTGACGGAAAAATCAGGTGCGGCTGAAATTGATTACGAATCTCTTAAAGAAATTATCTGGGGTGCAGTCCGCTTTCTTGATGATACTATAGAAATTTCCAAATACCCGCTCCCGGAAATCGATCATATGGTAAAGGGAAATCGGAAGATCGGACTCGGAATTATGGGTTTTGCCGACATGCTGTATCAACTCAAAATCCCCTATAACTCGGAAAGCGCCCTGAACACCGCCGAAAAAGTCATGCGTTTTATTCAGACCGAATCGCATGATGCCTCCGCCTATCTGGCAGATTCAAGAGGGACCTTTCCTAACTTTAACAAAAGCGTGTTCAAAGACCGTGATGACTGTAACTACCGAAATGCCACTACAACCACCATTGCGCCGACAGGCACACTCTCCATCATCGCAGGTTGTTCCAGCGGCATCGAACCACTGTTCGCCTTAAGTTTTGTCAGGAGGGTAATGGATAATGACGAACTGCTGGAGGTTAATCCCCATTTTGAGAAAGTTGCCATGGAAAGGGGCTTTTACAGCAAAGAATTAATGGACACCATAGCCATGCAGGGAAGCACCCATTCCCTTGCGGAAGTGCCGGAGGACGTGAAAAAGATCTTTGTAACCGCCCATGACGTGTCACCTGAATGGCATATACGTATGCAGGCCGCGTTCCAGAAATATACCGACAACGCTGTCTCCAAGACGGTCAACCTGCCCAGGGAATCCACTGAAAAGGATGTCCGGAATGTATATGACCTGGCATATGAATTGAAATGCAAGGGTGTTACAATTTACAGGGACGGCAGCAAAGAAAACCAGGTTCTCTCTTTCTCGGAGGCTGAAAAAAAATCTAAAGGGCTCTTTACGGAAAGCATGGACCGTCCCGAGATTCTGGAAGGCTTTACAGCCAAAATAAAGACCGGCATGGGGAATCTTTATGTCACGGTAACGGAATATGAGGGGCGTCCATTCGAGGTTTTTGCCACCATAGGAAAATCAGGGAAATCCACAACAGCCAAGACCGAGGCCATTGGACGGCTCGCATCACTGGCCCTCCGCTCCGGGATACGGGTAGAAAAAGTCGTGGAACAGCTTAAAGGTATTTGCGGAGAACACCCGGTATTTCAGGAAGGAGGCATGGTGCTCTCAATACCGGATGCCATAAGCAAGGTCCTTGAAAAACAATATCTCATGGATAATAAATCAGATAAAAATGTCAAACAACAACACAGCCTCATAGGAGAAGTCTGCCCGGAGTGCGGAGAAACCGTGAGCTTTGAAGAGGGTTGCATGGTGTGTCATTTTTGTGGTTTTTCCAAGTGCGGTTAGTTTTTAATGATGAATGATGAATGATGAATGATGAATGATGAATTTCTCGCTTCGATCGAAATGACATATTAAGGGTCTTCTAAGTAACAGTTAAGAGCTTAATGTTGTAAAAATACTGTCCAAACAGTAGGTTAGACACGTTATTCGTAACTTCTCAATAAGTGGTGGTAGTTTTGGAAACCAATACATTTCTGGATTCCCGCTAACCGCCTGCGGGAATGACGGTATACCTAACTTACGATCCGAATGTTCCGGTGGCCCGGCCGGA
>JAYEJK010000002.1:0-2828 GCA_034660535.1 Thermodesulfobacteriota bacterium
TTTCTCCATGGAATTTGTTGAAAAAAGGTTTCATGAGCATCTTGAACTTATGGGAAAATATCTGGCCGTAAATGCCGAGGTCGGCATTCTGGTCAATGACAGGGCATGGCTGAAAAAATTGGCCCGCAGTCTTCTTGAGGGAGAGAACGACATAGTCAGTATCCGAATAATTAACGATCAGGAGGAGACTCTGATCGAAATGTCCACGGATAGGCCTGGGCCTTACGGTGAATTGTGGACCCCGGTCGTTTCACAGAAACCGATTGATGTAAACGAACTTTTTTCTTCTTCGGCAATGACGTTTCTTACGGAACAGGCATCATCCATTAATCCGGTGGGCAAGGTAGGCATACGATACAGCACTCATGATTTGAATCTGCTTAAGACGACGATCACCCGCAGATTCATCATGTTCTTCTCCACACTGGCCGGACTTGCAGGCGTGATCTACTACTTTATCTCCCGGTCAATCGTGGATGAGATCAAAAAACTCGCCACAGTAGCCCACAATGTTGCCGAAGGTGATTTTAAACTCCGCGCCGTTCCAGGCAGTCTGCCCGAGGCACGGAAACTGGCCACTGTTTTTAACACAATGCTTGATTCAATAGAAGAGAGTAACGCAGCCCTGGCACACGCCAACAAGGAGGTCGCTCAACAGCGCTCTCTTGCCGAGATGGGCCAGTTTTCGTTGATGATTGCGCATGAATTCAAGAATCCTTTAGGTATTATCAAGGGGTCACTGGACATCCTGAAAAAGGAGCCTGCGGAACCGACCAGGTCCACGATGATTGAATACATTGACGATGAGGTTAAACAGCTTAACATCCTGATCGAGAATTTTCTTACATTTGCCCTGCCGATCAGGCCTTTTTTCCGGGAGGTTGATGCCGGAAGACTGCTTGAGTCCATTATCGCCCGGCTGGAATTGACACTGGATACTGAAATAGTAATCAGGACGGACATTCCGGAAAAAACGTGCGTAATTGAAGCCGATCCCGACCTGCTCACCAAGGCATTCAACAACATTATCAGAAACGGATGTGATGCAATGAGCGGACATGATGGACGGATGACAGTGACGGCATCCTGCCTTGATGATGTGTGGCAGGTCTGCATCGGCGATCAGGGCGGAGGGATTGCCCCGGAAAATCTGGAAAAAATATTTGAACCTTTTTTTTCAACCCGCTCAAAAGGCTGCGGGCTGGGGCTGGCCTTTGCATCCCAGGTCGTGAAGGCCCATTCAGGAGAAATCCTGGTGGAAAACAGGCTGAAAGGCGGGGCCTGGTTCACGGTAAGACTGCCGGTGGTAATGAATTAGGAATTAGTTGTAGTGATAATTATGAATTACCAATTTATAATTCATAATTCGTAATTATAATGTGGTGGTCTATGGCACACATACTACTTGTTGATGATGAAAAAAAGATGCGGCATTTGCTTGCGATCATGCTGTCTGCAAAGGGGTATGAAATTGATCAGGCCGGGGATGGAGAGGAGGCCCTTGCCAAGCTCACGGGCGGCGCCCGGTATGATCTTGTGATTTCAGATATAAAGATGCCGGGCCTGGACGGCATGGGCCTGCTGGGAAGGATCAAAGAGCATAACCTCCCGTGTCCGGTTATTTTTATCACCGCCTTCGCCACGGTCGATTCCGCTGTTTCGGCAATGCGTAGCGGCGCTGTTGATTACATAACCAAACCTTTTGACGAACAGCGTATCCTGCTCGCGGTTGAAAAGACATTGAACGTCTCCAGCCTGATGGTTGAAAACAGGGACCTCAAAAACCAGCTTAAGAAGGCCAGGGGCTATGATGAGATTATCTGCGAGTCCAACGAGATGAAAGCTGTCATGAATATAGCGGCCAGGGTGGCGGAGCGGGACTCCACGGTACTCTTAACAGGGGATTCCGGGACCGGGAAAGAGGTTATCGCCAGGTATATCCACCAAGTGAGTTCCCGGCGAGACGGCAGGTTTGTCCCGGTAAACTGCGCAGCCATATCAGCAGGCCTTGTGGAATCCGAACTCTTCGGCCACAAGAAGGGCGCCTTTACTAATGCAACGCAAAGTTCCCAGGGCAGATTCGAGTATGCTGACAACGGCACTCTGTTTCTGGATGAGATCGGGGATCTGCCTTATGATGCCCAGTCCAAACTTCTAAGGACCCTTCAGGATAAAAAAGTGCAGCATGTCGGAGGCAACAGGGAGATCGACGTAAATGTACGTGTGATCTGCGCTACCAATCAGAACCTGGAAAAGCTGGTTGAAAATAAAAAATTCCGAAAAGACCTCTTTTTCAGGATAAACGTCTTTCCTATACACATGCAGACTCTTAAGGAAAAACCGGATGACATAATTCCGCTGGCCAACCATTTTATACGCCGTTTTGCCGCAGGCGCAACGATCACGCTTACGGCCGGAGCCCAAGAGTTGTTAAAAAGATATTCCTGGCCCGGCAATGTTCGGGAGCTTGCCAATGCAATAGAAAGGGCCGTGATCCTGGTCGGTGATTCGAAGGTAATCGGTCATGAGACGTTATTGTTTCTTCAGGAAAAGCAGGGGAAACAGGAAAGATTTGTAAAAGGCAAGATCGTTCTGCCTCCTACTGGGATTTCTCTGGAAAGACTTGAACATGAAATGATCCGGCAGGCTCTGGCTATGGCCAACAACAACCAGACCGCGGCAGCCAGACTGCTGGGAATGACCCGGGCGAAATTCCGGGTAATATTGAAAAGGGTATGAAGGCACGCTTTGAAAAAAAGTAACCGTTCACGGTTGTCGGTTATACCTGTAGGGTGGGCTGCGCCCACCGGAACTGCGCCCACCGGAAC
>JAYEJK010000002.1:2928-21612 GCA_034660535.1 Thermodesulfobacteriota bacterium
CTGCGCCCACCGGAACTGCGCCCACCGGAACAGAGCGTTTTTTGCGAAACGAACAAATATACAACACAAGCAAAGAGTTCATGATATTGACCTGTAAAAAGATAACAGCGCTTTTGCTCATCCTGATGCTGGGCATCATCTGCCGGATTATGCCGAACGCGTGGGCGGATGACACCGGTGCGGACAGGGAAATGACCATGCTAATGTTCGTGGGCGAGGATGTGGATATTTTGACCATCGCCTCTCGCAGGGAGGAGAGTGCATTCCAGGCCCCCGCCGTGGCAGACGTTATAACCGCTGAAGAGATAAAGGAACGCAATATCACGACAATAAGCCAGGCCCTCAGTATGGCGCCGGGATTTCACATGGCCAAAAAAGAATGGGGGATGGTCCCCTATCTGCGTGGCGTCCCGAATTCGGTACTGTTCCTGTATGACACGGCGCCGACCGGTTCAGAAATCACTAAATCCATCCACCCGCTCGATTATGAACTGGCGCTGACCGGTGTCAAACGGATTGAAATTATCCGCGGGCCCGGCTCGGTTCTCTGGGGCCCGGACGCCTTTGCCGGAATTGTCAATGTGGTCCCCATGACCGGAAAGGACTTCAGCGGAGTGGAGACCGGGGCATCATTCACGACTCCGGGAAACGGAAAACATGGTTACCTTAACCTCGGATACGACACCGGGGAGTGGGATGCCTTCCTGTCAATAAGCCTGCGCGGTGATCATTCGGATGATGCCGGCTATAACGTAGTGCGGTTCTGGGATGACATCCTGCCGTCTGCGCCGGCGGACAGGTTTGGGGACAAGAGGCTGTCTAATGCCCGATACCTGGAGTTGTGCGGTAATTTTTCTTATAAAGAGTGGCTGAACATGTCATTCAGGTTCAGTGATTTCAACAGACCATACGTTATGGCGGCCGATTCGAACGAGAGCCCGGCATGGAGGGAAAACCGCAGCGCACCGCAGGAATTTTTCAAGCTTGAGCTGGCCAGGGAGTTTGCCTCCGATTCCGCCCTGCGGTTTACCGGGTATGTCAACAGAACGGACATTCATTACAAGGTCATCAATTTAGACCACGACCAGCGCGAGGAAAATATTTACGCGGAACTTATTTTTGACAAGTCATTTCTATCCGGGCAGTCGCTATTTACGGGCGGGATATCCAGCCGGACGAACCGCATCGCAGGCGCTCCTGTGTGGGACAGCTACCTGCCCGATTACCTGGGCTCCGACAATATCTTTTTCCTGCCCTCGGTCACAAGCCGGGATTACAAGACACGGCTTTTGTCTGTTTTCGGCCAGTACAGGCATAAAATCAACCGATGGGAAATGCTTGCCGGGCTTCGTTATGACAATCACAATGATTATCCCGATCATCTGAGTTACAACGTGGGCGTTACCTGGGCCTTTCATTCGGACTGGATCGCGAAAATTCTTTACGGCGCTGCCTACCGCACTCCCTTTGCGCGTCAACTGGCCGAGGAAACAAATCTTGACCTGGAAAAAATTAAAACGATAAACGGGCAGATAGCCTGGCAGCCGTCAAAAGAGACCAGGGTCTCGGTCTGCGCATTTGCAAGCAAAATCGCCGATCATATTCACGAGGACCCATATGCCGGCCTCTCATCTCCAAACACCCAGCGTTTATCCGGAGTGGAGGCAGAGGGGAAATTCAGTCCGGTATCCGGCCTGGAACTTGAAGCCGGCATAACACTCATCCACGCGGACGGACCAACCGAAACATACCATTATAATGACTATACAATTATCAATGCCGACGGAACGATAACCGAGCATTATGTTGACCTTTATTATCCCTTTGACAGCGGCCCTGAAAGCATAGTAAATATAAGCGCAACCTGGCGGCCGAATAAGGGATTTACGGCTTTTGCCCGTATGAGTTACTTCTCATCCACCGATCTTGTCCTGCCTCGGAGCGGGGAGTCTCTCTCCTGTTCGGAAACGTTCGTTGCGGATGCGGCCCTGACCTGGCATGATCTACTTCCAAAGGATATTGAACTGGTGATCTCCGCAACAAATCTGTTTGACAATGACTACCAGGTGCCTGGCACATACAGCAGGATCGACGGGGACCCGTTTCAGGCAGCCATAACGATCCGCAGGAAATGGTAAAAAAATGATGAATGATGAATGATGAACCTCTGAACCGCATTAAGGAGATATTGCTTTGAAATTCAACAGAATCTGTGTTTTAATCGTCCTTTTTGTCTGTTTGAGTCCGGTCGGCTGTACATTCAGGCCTTTTGCCGATTGGTTTCATCGGGGTCCCGACCTTTCCCCGGCCCAGGTCGGGATAAGCGCCAATTTTGATATCAAGACCCACAGCAGGATTGCTGTTCCGCCGTTCATCAATGAAGGCATGGAGTACCTGGACTATGGGCTCAGCGACAAGTTCGCAATGCACTGCATTGATATCGGTTTTGTGGTTATTGACAGGACCTTGTTGCAGAAGACCATAAATGACTTAGAAGTCGATGTCGGCGGAGAACTCAGCAGGGATGATCTCAAAAGGATAAGTGATGCTGTTGAAATCGATTTAATCGTCACAGGCATTGTTACCTATACAATAAATGTTAAAGGCGACCATATCCTGGCAGCCGAGAGCATCAAATTTATTGATGTCCGGTCCGGGGAGGTGCTGATTTCAGCATATTGTGAGAGAATTAAGGACAAATCGATTTCCACGGAGATCAGCAGGGAGATTGGAAGGAAGATCGGTTTGGGAAAAATAAAAAGAGAACAAGGAATTTAAAGGAGTGTAACATAATGGCAGAGTTACTGTTTTATAAAAAACCCGTTCCGATTGACAAAAACGTTCATAAAAATACCCGGTTTGTGCCGGTTTCCAACCACGGTTTTGCGGCTGAAACAAATTCAGTCCCCTTGGCCGCTGTTGAGTTCAAAGAGGCGGGCAAGGAATATCCCATTATTTTTATAAAAACGCCGGCGGAAAAATTTGTTGCCGTGGCTCTGGTCGGTATTCGGGAAAAAGAAAACCTGTTTATCGATGAAAACAACAAATGGGATGCATCATACATTCCGGCATATGTCCGGCGTTATCCCTTTGTGCTTTCCACCACTCCCAAGGAAAATGAAATGGTGATATGCATTGATGAAGAGTATGTAGGTTTTGATAATCCTGCCGGAGAACCGTTGCTTCAGGCAGATGGCGAACCAAGCCACCTGCTGTCCGAGACCATGAAATTGGTGAAAGAATTTCATGAACACCTTCAGCGTACTGAATCATTTGTTAAGCAGTTAGAGGAATATGGTCTGCTGAAAAATTTGAATGCCACAGTAGGCCCCCCCGGCCGGGAAGCCAAACTCACCGGGTTTTCGGTGGTTGACGAAAAAAAATTATTACAACTTGACGACGAAAAGATCCTGAAGCTTTTCAAAAGCGGTCAACTGGGACTGATTTATTTTCATATGGCTTCCCTAGCCAACCTGGGCAGACTCGGCACCCGGCTGGCTAAAAAGAATCCGTAAACTGAAAACAAAAAAATTGGTTATATCGGGCAATTTTGGCCCGATATAACCAATCCCCCCTGAAATTTCCATCCAATTTTTCCCCTCCTTATTTTCAATTATTCCGAGTTGATCCCGCATTTCAATAAAATATTTTTAGATATGGCATGTTTATTGCATTAAAAATAACTATAAAATGAAGAATGCTGAAGATTTAAATAACCCTTTGTTTGTTGCCATCTGTGCCGGAGGCTGAGGTCAATGAGAACAGGGATTCAATTAAGCACAATCTGTCTTTTTATCGTTATTTCAATATTCCCGCTGCCCGCGTGTGTATTTGGAGCGGCAGATCCCCCGGCATCTCTGGCAACTGCGGAAGCACAACTTATATCCCTTATAAATTCCGCCCGTAAAAATCCACTGGACACTGCAAAATCCATGGGATTGAGCCTGAAAAAGCTCTATACCAGTCAGCCGCATCTACAAGAGCCCCTGGCAGAGGGATTGCAGCCGTTAATTTATAACGGGAATCTCTACATGACAGCGGATGAACAGACGGCAGCGGCAGTGGCTGACAATTTCAGGCAGGCATCCCTTGCCCCCCTGGATGAGCGGCTTAAAGATTACGGTTATATTGCAGCATCAGGCAGTGAAACGGTTTCCTCAATCGCATTCACAAATTACCTGTCTCCGTCGGTTGCAGCCGAAAAGCTGTTCAGACGAATCTTTCAGCAGGAGATCAATGCGAAAAAGCGGGAAAAATTGCGTATTCTTAATCCCGATTTTACGGACATGGGCCTGAGTCTCCATTCCGGACGGATGACGTCCGGCCGCAGAATGTATAATGGCTATCTCCTGACAGTGGACTATGCTGAAAATCTTTATTCCCTGGAAGATCTGGAATTTCTCCAACTTGTCAACCAGGCCAGGCAGTACCCGCAGAAAGTTGCGGATACGCTTGCCATCAAACTTGAGGAAGATGCTTCGGAGGAGATGGCGCCGGTTGTAATGGATGAACTCCTTTTCACGGCTGTCAGGGACCATGCCCCGGACCTGTTGCAGAATGATGAATCAGGTGACGCAGAGGATGTGGCCGAACGTATCCTGGACGAATACGGCTTTGATGCTGATCCTGACGCTCCGGAGCCTTCAGAAATCTATGCGGTTTTAAACGATGATGATCCGGCAGAAACTGATGATGTCGGCCTGTTGCTGTTTTTATCAGTCTTGGAGGCAGACCTGGCTGCCGACAAGGAAAACAGGATCCTGCTGAATCCGGCGTTCAGGGAAGCGGGCATATATTACGAGACAATACTAGTGAAGGAAGACGATGCGGAAAAAGATATAGAGTCGTCTTTAACAAAACATATTCTTGCGGCAAATTTGGCCACACACGTGGACCGGCAGCCGCATCTTCTGGGAACAGTCTATTCCGACGTCAATCGTAACGGCCTTTACGACATCAGGGAGGGACTTCAAAATATCAACGTGACCATTTCAGGCACAGATACAAACCTTGATATCTTCACCAACCAGGCAGGTGGCTTCACCCTGCCCCTTTCTCCAGGCATCTACGAGATTACCACACAATTACCGGGCAGCAAAGAAACCAGCATGGTCGAGGTTGAGATCGCCGACGATAATGTCGGGATATATTTTTCTAATTAATAAGTCAGCGGTAGGGTGGGCTGTGCCCACCGATTGGATTGAACCAACATGGTGGGCAGAGCCCACCCTACCTATTCCCTTCCAATTGCCTTATCAAATGTAATATTCCTGCCCGCACCCCATTCTCTCTCGTATATGCCGGCATTCACATACCTTTGAAAGGATGAATATTCCCAGTCAATCGGCACTATTGCCAGACCGTGTTTCACTGGATTGTAGTGAATATAATCAACATGAGTATTGAAATCCTTTTGGTCGGTTATCCGGTGTTCCCAAAATCGCCTCTGCCATATGGTTCCTTCCCTGTGCCGTTTGCGGGAATCTGTAGGGTGGGCTGCGCCCACCATTTTGTCCACGACATATTGCGCGCGTTTTGTAAATTCTTTTTTGATTAATCCCCAACGCATTGAATAATTGCTATCGCCTTCAGGTAAATTCCATATACAGTGAAGATGTTCGGGGAGCAGAACAAACGCATCAATGGCAAACGGGTATACATCACGTGTTGCTTGTATCACATCCCGTAATATTTCTCGGCATGGTTCAAGGCAGAGTATTTTTCTTCTTTGATATGTAACCACTGTAAAGAAATATGTTGTGCCGCATCGCGCACGTTTGTAGTTGGGCATTGGTTGAGCCTTTTTTTAGCCTCATTAATGGTGGGCGCAGCCCACCCTACCTGCTCAGTAGGGTGGGCTGTGCCCACCGATTGGATTGAACCAACATGGTGGGCAGAGCCCACCCTACGAGATTACCACACAATTACCGGGCAGCAAAGAAACCAGCATGGTCGAGGTTGAGATCGCCGACGATAATGTCGGGATATATTTTTATAACTAACCGACTACCCGCATAATTTCCTCAATCGTTGTCTTCCCTGCCAGGGCCTTTTCCAGCCCGTCTTCAGCCATGGGTTTGAAACCGTCGGCCCTGGCGCTTTTCTCTATACTTCCTGCTGACGCGCCTGTGAGTATGTGGCGCTGGATCTCATCATTTACACTGATTATCTCAAATATCCCCAGCCTTCCATTAAAACCTGTCTGATTGCACAACTCGCACCCACGGTTTTTGTACAGCACAGTGTCGGCTCCAATCTTGAACTGCTTCTGAACAACAACCCTGGGTGAACATTTTTCACGGCAATTCAGGCACAGACGGCGTACAAGACGCTGAGAAATTGAACCGACAACTGAAGCTGAGGCAAGAAACGGCTCCACACCCATATCGAGCAAGCGGCTGAAGACCTGGGATGCCCTGTTGGCATGCAGAGTGGAGAGAACCAGGTGACCGGTAAGGGCGGACTGCACACTGATAGCCGCCGTCTCCGAATCCCTGATTTCTCCGACCAGCATGACGTCGGGATCATGTCTCAGTATGGACCGCAGGCCCTTGGCAAAAGTAAGCCCGGCCTTGGGATTGACCTGGATCTGGGTTGCGGCCTCCATCTTGAATTCAACCGGGTCCTCAATAGTGACCACCTTTCGTGATTCTGAAAGAACGGTCTGCAGGGCGGCGTATAATGTTGTCGTCTTTCCGGCGCCGGTAGGTCCGGAAACAATCAGCATGCCGTAACTTTTCCGGAGCATTGCAAGGATCTGTTCCTGTTTTTCAGGGCTGAATCCCAGTGACGGCAGGTCCAGATTGATGTTTTCCTTATCCAGAATACGCAGCACCACACCCTCGCCGTGCACTGTCGGGATGATGGAAACACGCACATCCACCTCCTTGGCCGAGGTTGCCAGTTTGATGGACCCGTCCTGGGGAAGCCTCCGTTCCGCAATATCAAGATTTGCAAGTATTTTTATTCGGCTGATAATGGCCGCGCTCATGCCTGACGGAGGCGGAGGAAATGTGTGGAGCATACCGTCCATCCGGTACCGCAGCACTAGATCATTTCCCCTGGCTTCAAGATGAATATCGCTGGCCGAGAGTTCCACGGCCCGGCTTAATATATCACTGACCACACGTACGACCGGAGCCTCGGAGGCGATATCAATCATGCGATCAATATCTTCCTCCTCTTCAGTATCGACTTCCAGGTATTTTCCCCAGAACCTGATAATATCTTTCTGGGGCGCCAGGCTGATTTTAATGTCAGCGCCCGTGCCCAGTTCAAGGGAGCGGGTCAGCATGGTGTCTGAGGGATCAAAGAGAACAACATGAATTTTACCGTCTTCCCGGGCGAGCGGCACAACATGGTTTGTAATGAAAAAATCGGTCAGCCCTTCCCACTGCTCTTCGGCAAACGTCACATCATTCAGACTTACCCTGTCAAGCTTGCATATACGACCCACATGGTCAACCACCTCTTCCTCGGAGAACATCCCGACTTCGGTCGCAAGCTGCAAAAGTCTTCTGCCGCTTTTTTCCTGCAACTGAAAAAGCGTTGTCCGGTTCGCCTCCGACAGTTGGCCGCCTGCAACAAGTTGCTCTATTAGATGCCGTTCATCCATTTTTGTGCGAACCCTTAATTTCCATCTTCCTCAGTTTTTTCTTCCTGTAAAATATAGTTTGTCAGTTCCGCCTTTTCATCCCGGGACCTTACTGTGAGTTTAAGCCTGTACAGTCTGAACACTCCTGCCGTCTTAACCCTGCTCAACTTGGCCACCCACGTCATTTCGTTTTCTGTGCCCGTGAATTCCCGAAATGCCTCATCCTCCTCCAGTACAGGGAACTCAGGATCGTCTTCCTTAAGAATCATTGGAAGGTCGGCAATCAGCGCGGCGGCTTGGTTATTCAATGCAAACCTGGCATCCACCCTGGTTGCGGCTGACTTATGATAACCGGTTAGACCGAGGGCCGTGGCGGCGATCAGGGAAAGTAATGTGATGGCAATAAGCACTTCGAGCAATGAAAAACCGTGGCAGGAAGAGGTCATTTACGTAGCGTTCCCTGTTGTTCAGGCATAGTCTTGCGATTGATCTGAAAGTTGATCTGAAATCGCTCGTTTCCTACGTTATCACGTACAATCGGAGTAGTAAATTCTACCTTTGTCACGTATGGCCGGTTTGAAATCGTTTCCAGCATCCCGGTCACATCCCTGGATATGCCTGACATACGGCCTTTGCCTGCATCGAGAAAAAAATCAATAAGCCGGGTGTTTTCCCCCAGGTGGGCCGCAATGTCTCCCAGCACGAGATAGGGGGAGATGTATTCTCTGTTAACTTTCTCCACAAAGCTTGCCGTGTCTGCGATCTTCTGGTTGCGACTTATGATTCTTTCAATATTCCGGCTCTCCTTTTTGATTTTTGTAATAGCATCGGAAATCAGGTTAAGCTCCGACATGTCCCTCTGGAAGACGCTAAAAATAAAAAAGAGTCCCAGCGAACAGGCAAGAGCGGTCGAGAGAATCGTACGCCGGAAAAGCCGTGGGAAAGGTTTCCGTTGGTTCAGGTCCCCTTCGAATCCGTGAGGGATGAGGTTGTAGAGCGCAGCGCCGCCTGCCAGCATCTCCTGCCGATCGTATAACACTACATCCTGATGGCCAATGGTGTCGCAATAATCTATTTTCTGAAGGTAGCCGTCAGACATATGGGCCAACAGGAACCTGTCACCGGCAGGTACGGCAAAAACGCTGTCGCCGGTATGGTGCCAGATGTGATACAGCAGGGCCGCGACCAGGGAAGGAATGACAAACGGTATTCTGCCGCGTTTCCCTTTGAGTTTCTCCTGTATCTGCCGCCATTTTTCACCGTTCATGGCTACCAGAAAAGACTGGTCTGCAACCGGAATGACCTGCCAGACGATGTCCTGTGAGGCAAACGGCAGAAAGCTGTTGATCTGGCCGGCCAGTACTTTTTGATTCCCGGGTGGAATGTCAACCAGGCGGAAAACAAAATTTCCCATGTCCAAGGCAACGGTGTCAGGTTCGCAGTCGTGCGCGGCGCGGCGCCAGGTAAATTTCCCTCCGTGCAGGCAGCCTTCCACACTGACCGTTTCTTCCTGGTCGTACACTGCGCCGCAGGCTGAGGAAAAGACAAGACGGCGGATTGAATGCAGGTCTTGGAGTTTTCGCACTACTTCAGGCCATCCCATTTGGGAGATTTCGGCTGCGCGGCTGAGGAAAAGAGGGCAGCCAGCCTGCCGGTAAATTCTTCCAGCTGGTTTGGGTCATTGATGATCACGGGAGTCAGGAAAAGGACCAGTTCGGTTCTGGTCATCTTGGATTCATTAGCTTTGAAGAGATACTTCAGGAGCGGAATTTTATCCAGATAGGGGATGGAAGTTCTTGTGTCCTGTGAGCCTTCCTTAATGAGCCCGCCTATCATTATCGATTCCTGGTCTTTAAGCAGCAGTTGGGTCGACACGATCCGTGTACTGAACTCATAGGACTGCAGATCCCCCAAAATCGTCACCTCCTTGGGGTCGGAGACTTCCTGATCCACCTTGATTTCGAGTTCGTCCCGGCTGATAATCCGGGGGTGAACCTTTAAAATGATGCCCGCATCCTTGTACTCTATCGATGGTTGGTTGGCTGTATCACCCCCCTGAGTCACATCGGTGGTCAGAAAACTCTTTATTACCGGTACTTCGGTCTTGATCTCAATAGATGCCTCTTCGCCGTCCCTGACAAGAATGTGGGGGGTGGCAATGATCTTGGCGTCCTGGTTCTGTGCCATGAGGTTAAGAAAGCCATAGAAATCAGTGGCCGTAAGGGCGACCCGAAAGGCATTGGTCGCATTGTTGCCCATGATGCTGCCCATTTCCAGGTTGCCCAGATGTTCCAGGCCGCTTCCGAATTTGTGCTTGAAAAACCACTGGAATCCCATACTCATATCTTCATCAAGCCTGATCTCAGCGATTACTGCCTGGATGTACACCTGGGCCGGTGGTTTGTCCATGGAGGCAATGATCTCTCTGGCCTTGTAATAGGTGGATTTTTCCGACTTTATTACGAGCAGGTTGCTTGTATCGTCATAATTGGCGGAAAGGCCGTTTTCAGAGTCCTTATCAAACTTGGGAAAAACATTTTTCAGCAGGTTGACCAGGTCGCTTGCCAGACAGTAAGCAGGTTCATAGATAAAAATCATGTCTCTGTCCGGCGTTGTTTTTTTCTGGTCAAGGACCTCTATCCATTCGGCGAGAAAATCCAGGGTAGCCTGAGATGAAGCAATGGTCACAACCTTGTTGAGCCGTTCGATGGGGACGATCCTTGCATGTGTCGGATCTTTAATTACAAAGAGACCGTACTCGTTAAGCAGTTTTTTCAGCTCCTCTGCCACGTCCTTGGCATCAGCGATTTTCAGTGTATAAATCCGTACATGCCTGTTTGAGAAAAAAGGCACATCAAACACTTCAATTATAGAGAGGATCCTGCGGATGTTCTCGGGATAGTCAAAGACGAGAAGGATATTGGTGCCCTGGATCGTGGACAGCTTCCCCCCTCCGGAGTTCAGATCTTTCAGGACGGCCAGGAGGTTTTCAACCCTGACATGCTGTGGGGACCGGACCACGAACTGCATGCCGCCGGCCAAGGAGTGCACGATCTTGGACGGCATCACGTGATAAACACCGTTATGGTTGACCAGGGTCAGGTTCATCACCTCCAGGGTCGCCCGCAGAGTCGTAAGCATGTCTTCCCCGCTGAAAGACCCGTGGAGATTGATGCTCACTTTCTTGGCCGGGCGGGCATTAATGACATACGAGGCTTCGAGGAAGTCGACCAAGATCGTGTCCAGCAGGTCTTTTATAGAGACATCCTCAAGCTGAATTGAGACCGGGAATTTCTCCCCAGCCGGCCCGGCCTGAGAGAAGGGAGCGGACTTCCGTTCCTCTAAAGGTCTTATCTCCTCAACTTGGCGGGATTGTTTTTCGTCAGGACGCAGGCCTTTGATCTCCCGGTCCGCTTCGGCTGAAATAAGGGCGGGGGCATCCTTTTCCTTTTCAAGGGTGATCTGGTATTTCCGGGAAGTGTCGTAAAAGCCGGATATCTTTCGGGCCTGATTTATATCTCCGGCATGATCCCGTGCCTTGCCTGAAAGCGAGCTGCATCCCGGCAACATCGCCGGAAGCAGTGCTGCGGACAGCAGCAAGGCCGAAATCGGGAACCTGTTGTTGATTATCAAATTATCTACTCCTTTTGCCCTACTTCTGAAAAATCTCTTTCAGCATCTCGATAAAGGCCATTTCCTCTTCTCTGGTTGATCCCGTAGTGGAATCGCCGGCAGCCGGGGCCGACGACTCCGCTCCCCCTTTTGAAGAGGCTGCGGTCAGGGCGCCGACAGTGGAAGTTCTGCTCGCAGAGGTCCGTCTGGAATGTTGTTTTGATTCAACCGTTGCCGCATCGACGATTTCGGCATTCCCCTCGGCAGTGTTCGGCATGGCCTCTGCCGCTATTAGGCCTCCTTTCTCTTCAGCAGCCAGGTCTTTAAGATAAAGGTCAATGTCCGGGGCAACCAATATAGAGCCTTTGCCGCTGTACGGTTTTCCCTTGCCGCGCTTCAGGGCAAAGCGGATATTCATCTTTTTTCCCGAAAAAATAATGTTCTGTTTGCTGATATACACCACTTCATATCCCTTATATTGATCTCCATGGGAAAGCCAGAAATTGCTTTCCCGTGTGTCAAGGTCCTTGATGAGCGCCTTTTTTTTGTTACGGATAAACGAAATGCCAAGCACCTCAAGATTCAGTTCAACAGTCTCGGCCGTTTCGACGATCTGTGTGGGCTGCCAGTCAGTATGGTCAGGCGTAAACGGGTTAAGCTCCTTGTTGATTGTGATTTCGCCGGCCAGCCCCACCTTTTTTTCAATGGGCGGAACAACCTTAATCACCGTGCCCCCGTCTTGGTATCCGGCAGCCTGTTCCGGTGTCTCGCCTGCTCCAAGGATATTTGCGACCCCAAGGCCCAGAAAGATAACTATGGCGCCAAGGGACAGAATATTAAGTGGAAAAATTATGCGCTTGTAAAGTTTCTGAATCGTCATGAATTACCTCGTTATTAATTTATATCCAGCACAGCATAGTGGCCCAATCGGTGGGCATAGCGCACCCTACCCAGTCCTGGCTACTGAATTCTGTCTTTTCCCTTCTTTATTCCTCAGTATAAATTCCCAGCAGCCCTACTTTATATAACTGTTTTCCATTTTTTTGGTGAAAAATGAGTTCCGTCGGTCGTGCAAATCCGGCCTCCGTAAACTCAATAACAAAATCCCTATCCGGAGAAATTCCATCCGGATAGGGATGTGTTTCTTCATTGATTATGATTCCATCTTTTTTGAAATCTATCTTTTTCTCCTTCCCTTCGGCCGCGGCCTTTAAGGCTTCCTCCCGGAACAGTTCCCGCAGTTTCACGGGAAAGGCCTGCTCCCGGGTCAGGGTGGTTCTGGGAAGAGCGACCGCCATGATCAGGCCGATCAGCAACAGGACTGCCAGGAGTTCCAGCAGAGTGAACCCGCGATCTCTATTTTTCTGTATATAATGCCCGGACATCTTCCAGGTTGACGACGTTGTCATGGTTCACGTCGTAGCGCAGATCAATTCCGCCTTCGTAAAGCACATGCCTGAGTACGGAGGTAGCGGTAAGCTGTATACTGCCTGAAGAACCGCCTTCTTCGCAGAACAGTATCCGGGCGTCCTTTTCATCCACCCTTCCGTCTTTATTGATATCATAGCGAGAGTCACTGCCGCCGACAAACAACACGTAATGAAGGACATTAGCAGCAGTCAGCGGTTCATCTTCCTCCGGGCTGTTATCTGCCAGGAAAAGCGCCTGAATGTCCTGACTATTCACCTTTCCATCGTCATTTACATCGTATTTGCCGTCATTGCCGCCTACAAAAAGGATGTAATGCAGGATGTCGGCCGGCTCAATCGGTCCGGAATCGGTTTCCTCAGCGTTTCCCCGGTACAGTGCCCGGATGTCCTGTTCGTCAACGCGGCCGTCTTTGTTAATATCAAAGCTGTCATTGACGCCGCCGACAAAGAGTATGTGGTGCATGATATCAGCAGCAGTCGCCTCCGCTGTTGAAGAGGAAATGCCCCTCATGATGAGATAAACCTCCTGCACATCGCTTTGGTTGATCCTGCCGTCGCCGTTGACGTCATATTTGGATGTGTCGATATCTTCCCCGAACAATACCTGATGCAGGGCATCACCGCCGAACAGCACCTGGTGAAGCACCAGTGCCGCGTCATCGGAATCAACCCTGCCGTCGTTGTTGATGTCGCCTCGCAACGGTTCGCCGGAATCCTCTTCATCATCGCCGATTCTGCTTGTGACCTTGATACTCAATTTTGACTCATACAGAGCGGTGGGTATGCCGATTTCGATGATACGGCCTTGAACTACGGCATCTCCTTCCATTATTACCGTGTTATACTCCTTGCTCCCCCTGGCATAACGTATAGTCAGCTCTTTACCGTTAAGGCCGCTGTCTCCGCAGATGTAGAGCCCGAATTCGATACGGTCGTTAACCAGTTGTAGACGCCCGGGGTTGTCGTTAGTGCTGCCCAGGTAGGTCTCGATATATTCGACCTCCGGAGTCTTTTTTTCTTCACCGCTTTCATCAATCATTTCAGCAACGCTGACAGTGGTGATCTCCTTTTCTTCAATAAGGTAGGCCCGCAGTTCATCATTAGGTTTCATCTTAATTCCCCAGACGGTCCCGGTGAAGATGGACTGGTATGAATCCGGAGGACAGCCCGCGCTTGCGCACGAGGCATGAAGGATGATCCCCGCCACAAAAACAGCAATAATGAACCCAAAACGGGAAAAGCCGAAAAGATTTGTGGTCTGCTTTGCAGGCTTGGTCATATTCAAATTTTGCTACCACCACTTTTTGAGTAGTTACTTTTTTTGTTGTTAACTGCCTGATCAGAAAGCTGAAAATCCTCATAGAGCCTGTTAACGCATTATTATATTATTAACATAATTAAATAGCAAGATTTTTACCTGAATGGTATATAATGGACAATCCAGTAGTCAAAAGTCAGGAGATAATCGTACGTCTTCTGATTTTTTGGGGTTGGTTTTAACTTCGGCCGATTTTTAAAATTGAAAAAAGCACAATATTGGTAACCGTTCAGAGGGGCCCCATATTTTGCAGACTCCTTAAGAATGTAATCGTTCTCAGGCGCTCCATATGGGCGCTAGCAGTTCGGCTCACTATATAAGTAATATGTGAGCCGGGCTGATCGCACCCCAAGGGCACTTCCGTTGGGCGTGTTCAGATGGAGGGCCTGTGAACGATTACCAATATTGTGTAACCGATCACGGGGATAGCAAAAGCCCTGCCGGATCGCAAACCCCTTGTCCTATGAATTCAACAAGATGCGCCAAGTCAGAAATTTTTTGGAAAACACCGTGCCGACGGAATGGTTTTACTCTTGTTGAACTTTTAATCGCCGTGACCGCCAGTGTAATTGTCGTGGCGCTGGCCTTGGGGATCTATCGGGATACCGCGAAAAGCGAAAATGTGCTGCGCGACCATTACGAGAGATATTTTTTAAGGACCCGGCTTACTAACCTGTTGAGCCTGATGCTCAGCCGGCAGACCGGTCCTGTGTACGGCGACCGGGAGCATCTTGTGTTCCTGACTGATATAAATCTGCTCGGATATGGCCGGGAATTAGTAATGGTTTCAGGTCAAACGGCCCACGGTCAGGACCATTTGCAAATCAGCATCGTGCCGGAAAGATTTGCCGGCCCTGGAACAATTGCTCAGAAGGCAGCCGGCTTTTTTCAGTTCCCGAACACAGATTATGACTACAGTCACAGGGAGCGGATAAGGGGCTTTTCCCCCAGATTCAGCTATAACGCAGGCTATGAATCGTTCAGCGAAACGGCCGGCGCTAAAGACCTTACACTGACAATCGTCCTGGTTGAAGGAGACGGCCATGAATGGTTTATTGCCGGACCGCGGCAAGGGTAAGGGCTTTGTGCTTCTTTATGTGCTCTGGCTCAGTGTTGCTGTCAGCGCTCTCGTCTTTTTCGTCTCCTTGCGTGGTCGCCGAATGATACGGACCCAGTCTTGTTTTGAAACCCGTACGGCACTGCAAAACGAGGTCAATGGGCTTCATAAGATAATTGTCGGGCTGGTGAGAAACGGCGGAATAGGCGGCGCCGGCTACAGAAACGTCATTGACCGCTGTACGGTAGAGATGACCAATGCCAACAGCATGTTAAATATCAACCGATCAACCGCAGAGGAAATCATGCGCCTCTGCGAGGCCGTGGAAATACCTGAGCAACACCGGGAAATCATTGCGGATTCTATCCTGGACTGGATTGATGCTGACCAGGATTCGCGCGGCTTTGGGGCTGAGGACGACTATTACCAGGGACTGACCCCGCCTTATTACACTGCGGGGCGGAATATGGCCGGTTTGGACGAACTGCTGCTTGTTCAGGGGATGAACCGAGATTATCTCGACAGGCTGAAAGACCATATCTCATTTGACGCCACCGGCATCAATTTTCAGCAGACCACGCCGGAAGTGACCTATGCCGTGTGTGGCGATCGTCTCATGGCGGACAGCCTTGTTGAATATCGAGTCAAAGAAACCTTGGCCCCCGATTCGCTTCAGATGCTGATCGGCATGGATGTCTATATGTCATTGCACAACCGGATTACCTTTCGGAATGCAAAGAGCAACCGCGTAACCGTAACCGGCAGACAGGGAAGTATGGAGATCAGTCTGGCGGAATGGGTTAAGACTAACTAACCCGGATAAACTGGAATTTTTAAAGGTCCCGGACTATTTTCAGTACCCCCCTGAGACCCTAAGTACCTTAACAGCTGCGTGTAACTATTTAAAAATATTTCACCTTTTTGATTTCTTGCCACAAAAAACAAGAAAATTACCACTAAGGTACTAATGAAAAAAATAAAATTTATCGGCGCGACCAGGAATGAGAAAATTTTCGGTCTGGTTGCGGTCTTTCTGGCCCTTCTCCTGTTTGCCCGGGACAGCATCACCATGCCCGGGTTAACGGAGTGGCGAAGCACCCGTGAGCGGATTGGCGTGCAGCGGGAACTCTACGAGCGTTACCTGACGGTTTACAGCCAGCGGGAAGTGGTCGAGGAGATCTACGACAAAAATATCAAGACGATCGAAGAAATCGAAAAAAAAATATTTTCCGGCAAGAATATCAATGTGGCTGCCGCCAAGATGCAGAAGGTCGTCCAGCGGCTGGCCACTGAAAACAATATGTCGACAAAACGAACGAATACGGAAAAACCCGTGGAAATTTCCGACGGTCTTTTCGTGATTACCCTGGGTCTTTTCGGATCAGCCCATTTCATGGCAGACCTGAATTCGTTTCTGGAACAGATCGAGTACTCAAAGGACAAGTTGATTTACATCCCCAGAATCTATCTTAAAAACGTCAGAAAGGAAATAATTTTTGAAATGCAGGTCTTCAGCATAGCAATGATCGGCTGATTGGAATGATGAATGATGCAGGAGTAAGGAACCGGTAGCCGGCAAAATGGTGGGCTGTTCCCACCAAAACACTGTACCCGCCAAAACAATTTTTATGAGATCATCAATTATGAACAATATTAAAAAAACAAACACAAACCGTTCTCAATCCGGTTTCACCCTCATGGAACTGCTCATTGTCATAGTGATCATCGGTATGCTCGTGGCCCTGGTTGCCCCCAGGTTCACGAGCCGCATCGGCGAGGCCGCCGTCAAGACAACAAAGGCACAGGTCGAGCTGCTGGCCTCCGCCCTTGAAACATATCATATGGACGTGGGCAATTTCCCCACAAGCGACCAGGGGCTTTCCGCCCTTCTTGACAAGCCGTACGAGGTGGACGGGGAGGATTGGCGGGGTCCCTATCTTAAAAAATTGAATCTGCCCAGGGATGCCTGGAAAAATGAGTTCATCTACCTGGGACCGGACGACCAGGAGGTAACGGCAAAAAGGCTCGACTACATCATCTCATCGCTGGGAAAAGACGGAACGTCCGGCGGCAGCGAGGAAGATGCAGACATAATGAGTTATGAATAAAAGATTCACAATTAAGGTCCGGAATCGGGCCGGAGAGACTGAAACGATCCACAGGGAGGCCGAATCAGCGGAACTCCTTTTTCAGCAGCTGGCCAGGGAACAGCTTGTGGCCCTGGATGTCAGCGAGGACATGGTGCGCCGTTTCCTCTCCCTGCCGGTTAAACAGGGCGCGGGCAAGAAGGAAATCAGGGATTTTTTTTTCCAGATGTCCACATACCTTGATGCCGGCATTCCCCTGGAGAAAATGTTTGACATCGTATCCAGGCAACCAGCCCACGCCTCCCTGCAGCCTGTAATAAAGGAGGTCCTCCGTGGCATCCGTTCCGGTAAACGTCTGTCCGAGCTTCTTGCCGGATATCCGGATATTTTCCCCGGATACATCACCGCAGCGCTTATGGCCGGCGAGGAGAGCGGTAGACTCACTGAAAGCCTTGCGTCCATCTCCGCAATAATCGACAAGGAAATCAGCCTGAAAGAATCACTGATCTCCGCCCTGACCTACCCACTTATTCTCCTGAGCACAGCCTGCCTTTCCGTCCTTTTGATCATCTATTTTGCCGTGCCGCGTTTTGTTGTAATGTTTGCAGACATGGGCAGGGAACTTCCCATATTTCTCAAGTTGATGTCCATTGTGAGCGGTAATTTCCTGCTCACAACGGCAGGCCTCGGCATTACGGGCGCGGCCATTATCGCAGCCATCCTTTACATTCGGCAGAATCCTGAACTGCGGCAGAGCGTGGAGACAAGGCTTTTTCATATGCCCCGCCTGGGGGAGCTGATCGTTTCGTTTCAGCTCACACTCTATTTCCGCATTCTCGGAATGGCGCTTCAGAGTTCACTGCCTGTTGACAGGGCCATTGAGCTGGCCAATTCAACGCTTTTCAGCCATCCGATTCAGAAAGTGTTTGCCGAGTTGCACAGGGAGGTCCGCAAGGGCAGCCGTATGGCCGAAGTCCTCGGCCGGGCCTCCTGGATGCCTGATACGGTCATATCCCTGGTCAGCGCGGCTGAAGAGAGCGGGCGACTGGAGGAGATGAGTTTTAAAATTGCCGATATCATAGGCAGAGACCTTGATACCCTTTTGAAAAAGATTATCGCCCTTGCCGAGCCTGTACTTGTTCTATTTGTCAGTGTGATCATCGGCGGGGTGATCATCAGCATGCTCTACTCGCTGTTCAGTATCAATTTTTGATGGCATTGTAAAAAATCTGACCAAGTGAACCTGCGCCTGCACGCGATCAATCCAGCTCACATCAATGTCATTAACTTAAGCAAAAAACGGTGGGCACAGCCCACCCTACGGATGCCCTTCATATCAACACTTTTGTGGATTTTGTAGGGTGGGCTGCGCCCACCGTTTACAACGATCCTCAGCCGTTGAAGAGGACCCTAAAGAAGAGAAAAACCGCGAAGAATAGAGGCCACCCTTTCGTCATGCTTAGGGTCTGGAAAGAAATAACTTGGATTTTCCGTTTCCGAACTGTATCACACCTTTAGCCGGTTTGACATCCCCGAAATCCTCACCGTAGCCCTGCTACGCTTGCGGTTTCGTGAATATCAAACCG
>JAYEJK010000003.1:0-6281 GCA_034660535.1 Thermodesulfobacteriota bacterium
GTTTGATATTCACGAAACCGCAAGCGTAGCAGGGCTACGGTGAGGATTTCGGGGATGTCAAACCGGCTAAAGGTGTGATACAGTTCGGAAACGGAAAATCCAAGTTATTTCTTTCCAGACCCTTACAACAGATTCTCGTAAAGGGAGAGTGTGGCCTTAACCACCTGTTCTTCTGAAAATTCGTTCACCGCGATTTTACGGCTTTGTCTGCCCATTTCATGTCTCATTTCCGCATCCTCAAGCAATTTTACCAGAGCCCGGGCCAGGCCCTCCGGGTCCCGTGGAGGGACGAGAAATCCGTTCACATCGGGGCTTACCACCTCCCTGCAGCCCGGAATGTCGGTGGCCACAATCGGCAGCCCGGCTGCAGCCGCCTCCAGCAATCCCTTGGGCACACCCTCCCTGTATGAGGGAAGCACTGCTATGTGGGATTGATTCAACAATTCTGCCACATCATCACGAAAACCGAGCCATGAAACCACGCCCTCACTGTTCCATCGGGCCAACATCTTTTCCGGTATGGAAGCCGGGTTATCCGGATCAGGCTGTCCCACAAGAATCACGGATCCGGCCACGGACCGCCTTTTAAGTATCCGGGCAGCCTCTACCAGTTCTCCCACCCCCTTGTCCCATAACATTCTGGAGGCAAGAATTATTTTCAAAACACCGTCCGCCTCGGGAGACGGGAAAAAGAGCTTTGTGTTCACTCCTGCTCCGCGGATAAGGATACTCTGCTCAGGCCGGATGATTCTTCTGTCAATAAAAACCTTCCTGTCTTCCGGATTTTGGAAAATACCCATGCAGTTTCCATGCGAAAAGGCGAGTTTATACAACACGGTCATCACACTACGCAGGAGCATGCCCTTTACTCCGGTAGCCACAAATACATAACCCAGTCCCGCTATGGCGTTCACCACGGATCTTATCCCGCATATCCGCGCGGCAATCGAGCCGTAAAGCACGGGTTTCAAGGCAACTTGGTGGACCAGATCCGGACTTTCAGCCCTATAAATCCGAATCAGTTCAAAAATAGAGGAGAATTCACAAAACGGATTCTTTGACCTGCGCCTGAGCCCCAGGGGAATCAGCCTGATCCCCTGGTCTGTAATACGCTTTCCATGGTCCGTGACCCTGGTCGCAAGAACAACTTCATATCCATTTGCAAGAGCAGCCTTTGCAAGCGGCAGCCGGTGCGACCAGAAATACCAGTCTTCAGTAACCAGGAAGAGAATTTTGCGTTTTTTCAATGATGCTCCACCCAGGGCTTATCAAACCTCCAGCGCTTATAATTCCAGACCCATTGTTCAGGATAGAGGTTGATTACTCTCTCAATTTCAGAAGCCATGAGCCCGGTAACCTGGATTTCATCCTTAACGCCGTGATTCGGCCCCAGAAGCTCACGGCATAAAACCCTGTAATTCCAAGGCCCTTCACGCACACAGAAAACAGCTATCACGGGACATCCGGTCCGAATGGCCATCTTTGCCGGCCCCGCGACAAAGGCTGTTTTGTGCCCGAAAAAATCCACGATCGGACCGACACGCCCGTCGGGCTTCTGATCCATTACAAATCCAAGGATGTTTCCGGAATTAATCACCTTGAACATCTCTTTTAAAACCGATCGATTGTCAGTCCATATTACATTTACTCCGAACCGATTTCGAAGATCTTCCAGCACACCGGTAATCAAAGAGAATTGAGCGGGCTTGGCCAGAGCGCTGAAGTTTCGTAAATTTTCCCTGGCAACAGATGCGGCGGACAGATCCCAGCTGCCCACATGCCCGGTTATTGCCACAATCCCTTGCCCATCAGGAAAGGACTTTAAAAGGCTGCTCAACTCCTTAAGCCCGGACACCTTTAAAATATCCGGGCTATAAGAGGCTCTGACGAGTTCGAGCGCGCTGACAACCTGATGACGCATCACCCGCCTTGTGCAAACACCGAGGAACGTTTTCCAAACGGGTAACGGCCGTACAACCGGTTCGTGTTAACATATATCTTTCTGAACTCATCCCCGGCAAACGGCATGAGAATAAAGGCGAGAAATGATGCTGAAAAACCTAACATGCCTTGAGGCATTTTCCGGACAACCCAAAAGAGTATAGGAAAAATCAATTCCAGTATCCTTGAAAGAAAATTATTCATATGATTCATTACGTTACAATCAACAACCACTCAACTACTCAACGCAACCGATCACGGGGCAATAAACATCGTAAATATTCGGGTACGTATGGAAAACTTTAAAAAACCAAGGAATGTAAATGTTTGGCAGTGCTTCATATGCACGCGATCAGGCTGGAGAACTATAGTTGGCTATGTGAACCAGCCTGATCGTGTGCAGATGGAGTGCTGCCGAATATTTACTAAACATCGTTGAAAAACCCTCTGACTGCAAAGGGTCCCAGGTGCCCCAGCTGTGAGCCCAACGGAAGTGCCCTTGGGATGCCTGTGATCGCTTACTACTCAACAAGGCCCGGGGAGTTTTACACCCATACCCCTGCTGAACGTTTACGTCAAGACAAACCAATACTCTCACGCAACTGATTGACAAAACTTAAATGACGTGATTAATAGGAATCCAAAATGTCAACCCGGCATGCAAGTTAAGGGTCCGCTCAGAAATAAATTTGCATTTTAGAGTTGACAATGTGACATCTCTTAAGGCCAGACTCCGGCCCCGTCTCTTTGCAACCGGAATTATCTATGTCCTGAAACCCGGGAATTGAGTCCCCTTTGACCTGAGTAACCAGCTTGGATTAAGCGAAGCGCAACCCGAGAAAAGACGCGACAAGGAATTGTTCATAATGAGATACTGGCATAATGCGGGGTACAGACTGCCGGGGTCCCCTTCCAGTTCTTCCACGCCGCCGCGATCGAAATAAAAAACTGGCAAATCCCAGGGAAGTGACCAAGTATGACATAGCAGACTCTCTTGCAAAACTGCTGTAACAGAGGGATCGGGGGTCAGGGATCGGGGACCAGGATAACAGATTGATTTTTCAGTTGCTTTTGCTGACCCCTGATCCCTGATCATAAACCCTGACCAACACACATCACCATGCGCGAAAAAGATGTTTACAAAAAAATCCTGGCGCTGATCAGGCCTTACATTCCAAAGCTTATCATAGCCATGATCTGCATGGTAATGGTGGCTCTGTTCAGCACATGCCAGGTCTTTATGGTCAAGCCGCTCATTGACGAGATCTTTTTCAATAAAGACCAGGCAATGCTGAACATTCTGCCTTTTGCCCTGATCGCGGTGTTTCTCGTAAAAGGTGTGTTCTACTACAGCTATTCCTACATGTTGAACGAGGTCGGCCAGAGCGTAATCAAGGACCTGCGCAACAGGATCTACACGCATCTCCAGTCAATGCCGCTCTCATTTTATCACAAAATTCCGACAGGCGAGTTGATCTCAAGGGTTATTTCGGATGTCACCCTGATTCAGGGCGCGGTCTCACATGCCCTTGTCGGCATCTTAAAAGACCTTCTGACAGTTGTATGTATGATCACTTACGTCTTTTACCTGGACTGGGAAATGGCCCTTGCATCAATGCTCTTCCTGCCCCTGGCATGTCTTCCGATCGTCCATTTCGGGAAAAAACACCGGAGGTTCAGCACCCAAAACCAGCAGACAACGGCCCTTGTCTCAAACATTCTTTATGAAACCATCACTGGTACGCGGATTGTAAAGGCGTTCACTGCTGAAAAATATGAAATCCGCCGTTTTGCAAACATGGTGGACAGGCTCTTTAATATTATTCTGCGAGATGCCAGGGTCAAGTGTCTCTCTCACCCTGTAATGGAGCTTTTAGGCGGCGTAGGCGTTGCCATGATCATTTTCTACGGCGGAAGAAGCGTATTGAACGGCACATCCACGCCAGGGACGTTCACATCGTTTCTGACCGCGCTTGTAATGGTCTATGAACCGATAAAAGGGGTGAGCAAGATAAACAATGTGGTTCAGCGAGGTATTGCGGCGGCAGTCCGCGTATTCGATCTTCTGGAAATAAAATCGGATATCGTTGAACACCCCGACGCCATGGAATTACCGCTGATCAAGAAACATATCGCGCTTGAGCATGTATCATTCAGCTATGACAACGAAACAACCGTGCTCCACGACATCAACCTGAAGGTCCGGGCGGATGAGGTGCTTGCCATTGTCGGCCCAAGCGGAGGCGGAAAGACAACGCTTATCAATCTGATTCCCCGCTTTTTCGAGGTAACCCACGGCAGTATTTCAATAGACGGTCATGATATCCGGGACGTTACGCTAGAATCGCTCAGAAGCCGGATAGGCATGGTCACTCAGCAGACTATTCTTTTTAATAATACTGTCAGATACAACATCGTTTACGGGTCCCCTAACTGCACGAAGGATAAAATAATCGAAGCTGCCACGGCAGCACATGCTATTGATTTTATTGAAAATCTTCCACAAGGATTTGACACGGTAATCGGCGAATCAGGGACAAAATTATCAGGCGGCGAAAGACAGAGAATCTCCATTGCCAGAGCCCTTTTGAAAAACGCGCCCATCCTGATCCTGGACGAGGCCACATCATCACTGGACACGGAATCCGAAAGAGAGGTGCAGAAGGCCCTAGATAATCTGATGAAGAACCGCACAACCTTTGTAATAGCCCACCGCCTCTCAACAATAAGAAACGCGGACCGCATCATAGTGATCCAGGACGGCCGGATCGTGGAACAGGGAACTCACGACACCCTGCTTCCCCAAAACGGGGTATACAAAATGCTGCATGATATGCAGTTTTGATGGTGATAAAAGGTAAATATTCGGGTACGTATGGAAAACTTTAAAAAACCAAGGAATGTAAATGTTTGGCAGTGCTTCATATGCACGCGATCAGGCTGGAGAACTATAGTTGGCTATGTGAACCAGCCTGATCGTGTGCAGATGGAGTGCTGCCGAATATTTACGATAAAAGCTGGTTACGGGTTGCGAGTTGCAGGTTAAAAAGCAACACCCTGCCACATAACCCACAACTCGCAACCCGTAACCCAGCAACAGTACGTACCAATAGAAAGAATTTAACACCGGAGGATCGCACACAATGAGTGATCAGGAAATCAGCCGGGACCTGCTTGACATACTGGCATGCCCCAAGTGTAAGGGGGAAGTGAAACTGACGGAATCAAAAGACGGGCTTCTCTGTGAGGCGTGCAAACTCCTCTACGAGATAAGGGAGGGAATCCCGATAATGCTTATTGACGAGGCCAAAAAAGTCGATTGAAGACTTTGCTCCAAATTCAGCGATTCAAATAAAACGGGCAGGATGGAATCGACCACCCTGCCCATTTAAAAGCCTTCGACCTTCAGCCTTACACCTCTTAATCGCGGCTACCCCCGAAAAAAAAGAGGAGCATTAAAAAGAGATTGATGAAATCAAGATAGAGGGAGAGAGCACCCATGATCGCGGTCTTCTGTATGGCTGCCTCCCCGCTCTGCATGATTCCTGATGCGCCGATCCGGGTAATCTTCTGAACATCATATGCTGTAAGCCCTGTGAATACGATCACGCCGATCCCGGAAATCACCCATGACATCATTGAACTTCCCAAAAAAATATTTACAACCGACGCAATAATAATCCCGAACAGACCCATAATGCAGAATGATCCGATCCCGCTGAGATCCTTTTTGGTAACCATACCGTAAACGGCCATTGCCCCGAACATCCCCGCTGTAATCAGAAATGTGGATGCAATCGAGGTGCCTGTGTACAGAAGCAGAATAGCGGACAGGGTCAACCCGTTCAATAAGGCATACCCTATAAACAATCCGGTTGCCGTCTGGGCCGATACTCTTTCCACACGGGCTGAGAGATAAAAAACAAGGCCGAGTTCACCAAAGATCAATCCGTAGAATACGAGCTTGTTGCCAAAAATGATGCTTTGAGCAGCCGCTGAAGTCGAAACAAGAAAGGCGGCTCCGGCCGTAAGGGCCAGACCGATCGCCATCCAGTTAAAGACTTTGGCCAGAAAAACGGTCGAAGCCTGCGATTGCGCCTGCGTAATTGCCACGCTCCTGCCATTGTCAAATTGAAAATTCTGCATGATATTTTATCTCCTGCTGAAATTGATGCTAATCTGTTTGGTAAATATTCGGGTACGTATGGAAAACTGGCATTGTTAATAAAGTATAGATAGCTCGCTATTCCATTTTAACATTAATAACATAACCGATATTTTTAACATTTTAAAACATTTTGAATAACATTTTGATTTTCTTCTAAGTCTTGCAAGAAAAT
>JAYEJK010000004.1:0-6273 GCA_034660535.1 Thermodesulfobacteriota bacterium
GGTTTGATATTCACGAAACCGCAAGCGTAGCAGGGCTACGGTGAGGATTTCGGGGATGTCAAACCGGCTAAAGGTGTGATACAGTTCGGAAACGGAAAATCCAAGTTATTTCTTTCCAGACCCTAATCATTTCGAACGTTCACTCGCCTATCACATCCTGCCATATACGGACTACTTCTAAACGAAGATCTTTAAACTCCTTATTTTCTATTATGGCAGGCTGTTCGTTCAGATTTAATTTATGGACCCGCCTCCGGTAAGTCAGAAATGCCTCCCTGAGCAGGGAAGCCTGTGCTTTTGACATCAGACCCGCTTCCTCGATGTCCTCCAGCAGCCTGACATTGTCGGTCCACCGGAGTATCTCAGGATATTTGTGGGCCCCGGCAAGCACCTGATACTGAACTATGAATTCTATGTCCACAATGCCTCCTGGGTCCTTCTTCAGATCAAAGCTATTTGAATCTTTTTCAGCCAGTTCTCTGCGCATACGTTCCCGCATGGACCTGACCTCATTTCGAAGCGTGTCCGGATCATGGAATCGGGTCAATATTTCCTTACGGATTTCATCAAATCGCCTGCCCACTAGAGGATCACCTGCCACGATCCGCGCCCGGATCAGGGACTGATGCTCCCAGGTACGGGCATCGGTTGACTGGTATTCGGCAAAACCATCAACATGGCTGACCAGTACGCCTGATTCGCCGCTGGGCCGCAGACGCATATCCACAGGATAAAGAACGCCGGATATGGTGTTGGCAGTCAGGATGTGAATAACTCGCTGTCCCATACGAATAAAAAAATGAGGGTAAAAAGCCGGCTTTTTGCCGTCGGTCATATCTCCTGAGTCCCCTGCGTGAAGAAAGACAAGATCCAGGTCGGAACCGTAACCAAGCTCGATTCCACCTAACTTGCCGTAAGCCGCGACCGCAAATCCCCTGTCGCAGCCTGTTCCGCTGATCGTGCATAACGGCCACCCATGCCTCTCCCCCAGATGGCCCCATGCCAGATCAAGGACCTCGCTTAAAATAACTTCTGCGATCTCGGTAAGGTGGTCACTTACCTTCATCAGGGGGAGGCTGTCCGCCAGATCAGCCACAGCCACATGCAGAGTCCGGACAAGCTTGAATGAGCGCAACTCATCCATCTGCTGCTCCAGGTCGTCCGGCGAAATACGGTCCATTCGCATCCGCAGCTCATCCTGGAGTCCCTCCCGGTCCGGCGTTGCATCCAGGGGACGGTAGCCGATCAGTTCGTCAAGAAGAATCGGATGGCGTGCAAGGAGTATTGCAATCCACGAGCTTTCCGAACAAAGACGGGTCAGACGGGACAAGATTCCGGGATTCTCCTCAAGCAGGGCCAGATAACAGGTTCGCCTCTGAATGGATTCGATAATATGGAGTAATCGCTGAACCGTGAGAGCAGTCTGCGTACTGTTCCCAACCTCGGAAAGCAAAAGGGGGACAAGCCGGTCAAGGCGTTCCCGCCCATGACAACTCAAGGCAAGAACGGCATGCGAATCCCGGAATTGATCAACCATACGGGCCGCTTCTTCAGGATCATCAAGGCCCAGGTCATTCAGCAGTTTCAGCCCCTGCTCCTGATCCATCCCGCCTCCCCAGAATGCCTTCAGACCGGGAAAAACAGACTCTTCCCCGGTCTCCTGCCGCGGATGACTGAAAATCTGTTCAAAAACGGTGTGGACCCTCTTCATCCGGATATTGAGCTGTCTGCTGAAAGATTTCCATTCGGAATACCCCATGGACAGGGCGAGTCTGGCCCTGTCTGCTCTTTCTTTGGGCAGTTCATGGGTCTGCTGATCAGCATATTCCTGGAGCCGGTGTTCGACTGTGCGGAGAAAGATATAGGCTTTTTTCAATTTACGGCAGTCATCAGCAGAAAGCAGATCATGTCGGGGCAGCAACTCAAGTATTCGCAATATGGGCCGTGCCTGCAGTTCCCGGATTCTGCCTCCGCGGAGGAGCTGAAATGTCTGGCCGATAAATTCCACTTCCCGGATGCCGCCGGGCCCGAGCTTGACATTGAATGCCATGCCTTTTCGCATGACTTCCCTTTCAATCAGCCCCTTCATGTTGCGGAGTGATTCAAAAACCGTAAAATCAAGATAGCGCCGGAAGACAAAAGGACGAAGTCTTAAAAGCAGATGATTGCCGGCCGTAATATCACCTGCTACAACCCGGGCCTTGATCCAGGCATAGCGTTCCCACTCCCTGCCCTGGCTCTCGTAATAATCCTCCATGGCATTAAAACTCATTACCAGCGCTCCGCTTTCTCCGTATGGGCGCAGGTTCGTATCAACACGGAAGACAAAGCCATCGGCCGTTTTCGCGCCAAGCGCCTTGATCAGACGGCGGGCGAGACGGGTGAAAAATTCATCATTGGACACAGAGCGGGGCCCGCCCCGCGTCTCTCCTGATTCAGGAAACGTGAAGATGAGATCAACATCAGAAGAAAAATTCAGCTCCCGTGCGCCTAACTTTCCCATTCCGATCACAACCAGGCGTTGCGGAATCCCATCTTCACTGTAAGGAGCACCGATTTCACCGGTCTGCCATTCATGAAGCAATGTCAACGCCCCATCAATACAGGCGTCCGCAAGCTCCGAGAGATCAGAAATGACTTCCATAAAATCGGCCTTTCCGGCAAGGTCCCGCCATGCGATTCGGATCATCTCCCGCTGCCTGAGGAGACGAAGCGCCGATCCTAACTCCTGCTCATCAGTAATGCCGGATAGGGCCTTTGAAACCCTGTTTTGAAATTCATCACTGCCGTATGCACGTTCGAGATCTCCGGCTTCCAGTAGTTCTGCGGCCGGCGCAGGATTCCGGATACAACTCCTGGAAATAAATTCAGAAAAAGCCCAGATCCGGTTTAAAAATGTATCACCGATAAAGGTATCAGGAATTGATATGCCTGATTCAGCGGCAGCCGCAACAAATGCGTCCAGATTCTCACTTACCTGACTGGACAACACATCCGGCAAAACTTTGCCGAAGTCTGACCTTTTCTTTTGGCCGAACTTATCCATGATGAACATGACTCGCGACTTTTCAGGAATGCATCGTATTTGGGAAGGGAATAATTATATGTGGGAATAGGGCATAGGAATTAAGGGCTCAAGTGCGGGCAGATGAAAATGCTGGTGAACACTTACAAACAATTAAAGATTATCACACGCTATACCGGAGCGCAAATCTATTTTTTTTCTCTTCACGTAAAATACAGTCTAAAAATCACCCGGCGACAGGAACTCCGTTTCGCCTTCCTTTCCCGTGGATTCTCCCTTATCCCCCACACTTTCCGGCACGATTCGATCCTCAGCCATATCCTGCCTTATGATCTCAAGCTGATGCATAACTCTCTTGATATCGCCGGCGGCTGTAAGTATCGGCATCTTTTCGATATTTAGCATGAAATCCGGCGACTGGTCCGACAGGAGTTCATATGAATCTTCTATTTCATCCACAGCAAGCTGAATAGTCCAGTTTACATGGTCGTAAATCCCCTGGCCCATGTCTGAAGTTTTGAGTTCAGCTCTGCCTTTCAAGGCATCCGCTATAATATTTCCGGTTGTGAAGAGAAGGTCACAGACTTCTTTAAAATCGAATCCCTCAAGAAAACGCCGGAAAGCGATCAATTCCGCGTAACTCCGTATCAATGGGCTGTCCCTGGTCCTGACTACGGTGGTTATCAATTTGTAGGCCAGGATAATATGCCATCTGAGCAGGTTTGCATCCTTGCCGGTGTAATTGCGAAAACGGGTGTGATGCTCCGGAGCCGTTACATAGCGAAATATCTTCTCCACGAAATCATCCCGGCATTCGGTCATAATGTCATAAATCAAGAGATTGATACGCTGTTCGCCGCGTTTCAAAGTGTTTTGATTGAGTATATGCCATCTCGACTGATGATGTTTCATGTTCTCGAGCAGAAACAGAATACGCCGCATGATTTCATATCGGGGGGTCGGTTTCCAGGAAAGTTCATTGTAAGTTCTATCGGCATCGATGTTCAATTGCCTGTCCAGGTATTGAACCATCCACAACCGCTCGAACAACGGACGCTTGAACAGCGTGCAGATTAACTGCTGAATGGCCAGTCCCGGAACAACCAGAATCTTTGGAAGGAAAATCGGCTCGACTTTACGGCCGAAATAATAGGCCGTGGTTTTCCTGAACAGTTCCAGTTGTGTTGTCGAACCATTGGGGCTGGCGATATACGTACAGAACCGGGGAAGTGTCCGGCTCTTTTCCATCACTCGCAAATACATCTTGATAAGATCCTGAACGTGAATATGGGGAACCGCCGATTCTCCTCGGCCGCCCAGAACTCTGGAATTCCACTTCCGTGACAGCCAGGTTGATAAAAAAATATAAAGCGGAGGGTACTCACACCAGTCGCTGAATAATGCGGCCATGCGAATGATGGTGCAGGGGAACCACCTGGAATATTCGCTCACCATCTCTTCACCCATCCGTTTGCTGCGGGCATAGGGGAAGTCCGCATCGGGCGGAGTGAGTTCATTGATAGACTGACCTGAAGACGGAAATTTACAGGCAGCCAGAGAACTTGCAAATAAAAAACGTTTAGGTTTTAACAGTTTCGCAAGTTCCAGCACATTGCGGGTTCCGATCACATTTGTATGTTTATACAGGGGGTTGTCTTCATTCGTAAAATCATAGAAGGCCGCCAGGTGCAATACAAAATCGATTCCGCCAAAGTCTCGCACCGCCTCGGGCACCAGATCCCTCATGGCCTCCCATTTACCGATATCGACCTGAAGCCAAAGCAGATTATCGTTTCGGGGGATCTCTGCCTCGGCCTGGGGCCGGCGGGCCATACAGACCAACCGGAATTTACCAAGCACAGCCCTTACAAAATTTCTCCCCGCAAATCCGGAGGCGCCGGTGATGAGAATCCCAGGCAGATTACGATCCATATTTATTTATGCCTTTTCGCATCCCTTACCGGTACTCTATGACATTTTATTTTATCAATGTCATAGGTTCCGGGTTCAAGGTTCAAAGGTTCATTTGACTGGTTTTTGTCGGGTTACGCTTCGCTAGTGCCCATCCAGAAATGGCCCTTTTGTCCAATCTCCGCGTTACGCGAAAAAAATAATCCTCGGAATATCAACTATATGCCTCCGGTTATTTTTTTCGCGTGCCTTGACCTTGAACAAAATTGCTCATTTCTGGATGGACACTCGCTAACCCAACCTACACGATTGATTTTATAAGGGAAAGGGTTGGCCGAATATTTACAAAAGTGACTAACTGAAACATCGTCCCCAATGATATCAATCAGTTACTGTCTTCCTGTAAAAAATGTAAGAACACAGGATGAGACCTCCCAACACTCCCTCCCCGATTCCGGCGAGCAGGGCAAGCAAAATCGAATCCACGAAAAAAAAATAAACAAGGAGGAAGATTGTCGCAACGACTTTCACAATAATGGAAAAAATCACCATTGAACTTTGACCGTCAACGTCACGGGCCGCTATATGAAACAAAAAGGAGAGTATGATATGGAAAACGCCTCCCTGTGCCCAGAAAAAATATCCCAGAGAAGATGAGCCCCCGAGAAGCTTCATGACAAAAGCCGGCTGACTCAGCAGAACAAAGCCCACCACAAGGGCCTGGACCGCGGCACACCAAAGAAAAAATTGAAGTCGTAATCGAGGATCTACCAAAATTTTCATGTCAGTTATTCGTGATATATTCATAAAAAGTACTTTCCAAAATTATCGCCATCGATGATATCAATAGGAAAAAAGATTCATAAAACCAACTTAACGTAATAAAAGAAAAAATCAAATTTGAAAATAATTTTGTTTCCACTCAGAATCAAATTACGTTATTCTAACCCAGATAAACTGGAAATTTTTAAAGGTCCTGGACTCTGTTCAGTACCCCCCTGAGGGGTATAAGTGCCTTAAAACATGTGGCACCACAGGCGTCACATATAACTTCGGAGTTTTTCTGCCACAAAAAACAAGAAAATTACCACTAAGGCACTAAAGGCATTAACCATTCAAGTTGTCCCGACCAGCCTAGAAACCGTGAAAAATGAAAGTTCTTGTTGTTGAAGACGAACAGATCAGCAGAATACTGCTTCAAAGCATTCTCGAAGGGCATTGTTAATTTAATATAGCTGACAGTCCATCGTTCCATTTGAGCATTAAGAGTATGACGGAACACAGAAGCATTTTTTTACTTTTACTGTAGCATTTCGTCTTCCTTCTGAGTCTTGCAA
>JAYEJK010000005.1:0-21394 GCA_034660535.1 Thermodesulfobacteriota bacterium
TTTGACATCCCCGAAATCCTCACCGTAGCCCTGCTACGCTTGCGGTTTCGTGAATATCAAACCGACTAAATCTGCAACACATTTCGGATCGGAATTACCCAAGTTATTTCTTTCCAGACCCTTATCGTGACATAGCCATATTTCAAATCAAATCCCTGATGATTTCACCCAGTCAACGAGTCTGTCAACTCCTTCTAAAGTCGAAACAGCGGGAAAATATCCGAAATCTCTTGATGCATTCTCAATTGAAAACCAGTGAGACTTTGCAAACTGCTCGGCCAAAAACTGCGTCATAATCGGCTCTGAAGTGGAACCGGTTACCGAATAGAATTTCTCCAAGGCCATTCCCGCCATATTTGCCATACGAAACGAGACCTTCTTCCGTATCTCGGGAATGTCAAGCCTGTGAAGCAATTCATTTATCCAGTCCCAGAGATTTACCGGCTCACCCTGTGAAATGAAGTAGGGTTTCCCTGCTGCCGTGCCTTTGCTGTTCAAATTTTCCGCTGCAAGGATGTGCGCGGTTGCCACGTTGTCGATATATGAGATGTCTACCCGATTCCTGCCGTCCCCCACCTGCTTCAATAATCCGCTTCTGGCCCGCTGCACGAGACGCGGGATCAGATTCGTGTCCCCGGGCCCCCAAACCAGATGGGGACGTAGGGCTGTTGTTCTTAACTGATCCGAATTCGCAGCCAGTATGGTCTTTTCGGCAATGACCTTTGTGTGCGCGTAGTGACATAAAAACCGTGTGGCATAAGGAAGACGCTCGTCACCCCCTTCTATGTCGCGCCTGTCAAAAACCACACTTGGCGTGCTGGTGTAAACAAGGGATCTGACTTGATTGCCCCTGCATGAGGAAATTACATTCCCGGTCCCAATGACGTTGATTGAGTAATAATCATCCCAGTCCCCCCAGATTCCGGCCTTGGCAGCCACATGAAATACTGTGTCAGCCCCTTCAAATGCTTTGTCCAGAAAGACTTTATCACGGATATCGCCCTGAAAATGGTCCACTCCCGATCTTTCAAGTTCCGAATATCTGCCGCGGCAAACGACACTGGTCTCTACACCGGCCGAAACCAACAAACGCACAACGGCAAGTCCGATAAATCCTCCTCCACCTGTGACAACAGCCTTTTTCATAAAAAATCCCGGTAAGGGTTCAAGGTTTAGAGTTTAGGGTTCGGAGTTTCCCCTGTTTTAGACTCTTTATCCGAAACATACACGCAAAAACGTGCATGTTATGAGTTGCTCAATAAAGTAAGAGTACCTTTACCTTAGGGTCTGGAAAGAAATAACTTGGATTTTCCGTTTCCGAACTGTATCACACCTTTAGCCGGTTTGACATCCCCGAAATCCTCACCGTAGCCCTGCTACGCTTGCGGTTTCGTGAATATCAAACCGACTAAATCTGCAACACATTTCGGATCGGAATTACCCAAGTTATTTCTTTCCAGACCCTTAATGAAGCTAACTGCTAAAGTCTAAGGGGTAATAGCTCCGGCTCTGCCAGCTTAGGTTCCACCCAATTTACATCAGGGCTGAATTTACTTCTTTTCCTTGAGAATTACGACTAAAACAGAAACAGGGTTTCCTTTTTGAGGGATTTTCTTATTTTGTTTTTTCCTGATTTGAAAGTAAACTTTTTTTAATAAGTCTCCGCCTACATAAGTAAAAGTTATCAGGTTCACGGTTCAAGGATTTGAAAAAAATCGAAAAGCGATTAACCCTGAACCTCTGAACCCTGAACCCTGAACCCTGAACCCTGAACCCCTGAACCTGATAAAGTTGCGGTTGTCGTAATGGACCATGAAAAATTCAGGACATTCATGAATGAATATAAACAGGACATTTTCCTGATGATCAGGGCACGGGTTAATTCGACCGAGGATGCTCAAGACATCATGCAGGATGTATTGCTTAAAATTTATCAGGGCATGAACAAATTTCGCGGGGATGCCCATGTCAGGACATGGATCTACAAAATAGCAAGGAACTCGATTGCAGACTATTACAAACGGCCATGGTGGCGAATTTTCAGAAAAATTAAGGAAAATAGAGACATCGAAACACAAGAAAGCCGTATAAATGAGCATGATGGTTCCATGGTCGATAATCCGGAGGAGATACTCCTTGCCGGAGAACGGAAAAATCAAATTCTTTCCGAGGTCAACCGAATGCCGCGCCTTGAAAAAGAAACATTTCTTCTTCGCTTCATGGACGGCTTTTCACTCAAACAGATATCCGATATGCTTGACATGAATATCAACACGGTCAAAACCCATCTCTACCGAGCGGTAAAAAAGGCCAGGAAACAGATGGCAGGTTGAGAGGGTTCAGGGGTTCAGGGTTCAGGGGTTCAGGGGTTCAGGGGTTCAGGGGCTCAAGGTTCAGAGGTTCAAAGGTTAGCGAGTTTACGGGTTGTTCGTGGTTTTCGCTTCAGGCGGATTAGAAAAAAAATGAATAAGATTTTACCCCACGGGGGTCTGAAAATGAATAACGAGAAAACAAAACATCCAGCCGAAGACCGGATCACTGCATTTCTTGTTGATCCTGATGGTGTGGACACGGATGTGAGACTGCACATTGAGAACTGTCCTGAATGTTTACAGATTGTGACAAACTGGAATGACTCGATCAAAGCGGAACGGGGTTCTTTTGAACTTTCTTCTGAAAAATGGCGCCGGATTCAGGTCAATGTATGGGACAAAATTGAGCGAAAAAGCAGCAGGCGGGCCATTTTCAGGCCGATCCCGGCGACCGCAACGCTTTCCATGCTTTTTGTTCTGGTTCTGGCGCTGACCATTCCATCCCGCCGGCCGGAGACGCCGGGAACAGATACGACAGCCGCCACTCAGATTGTGCAACAAGTTGCGGTTTCAGAGGATTTTTCCATTTTCCAATTTGCGGATGAACTGCTTCCTGAATCCATTTATGAAGAACCGGTATGGCTTACTCTTGTAGCTGGAAACGATCCGAACCATACTGATATTGAAGGACTTGAAGAGGTCCTTTCCATTCTTAATCCTATAAACGGAGGTGTATCTTGAAAACAGAAAAAATCATATTATCAGGTCTTATCATGTTGATATTGTCGGTCTTTGCAATAGAGGCCTCCGCTTTCCGCGGAGGTGCTGCGGGGGGCGGACCTGGAGGCGCGGGCGGACCCGGAGACGGTCAGGGTCGGACCGGAGGCAAGCAATATTGTCAAATAGAGAGTCAGTGGTGGCAAAACGATGAAATCTCAGAAAAAATATCCCTGACCAAAAAACAGAAAAACGAGCTTGAAACGTTGTACAAAGGACAAAGAATAAGCCTCATAGATCTGCGCGCCGAGCAAAAAAAGACAATGATTCTCTTTGAGGATGCCCTGGATTCCGAATTCTCGGAACATGAGGCAAATGAGAAACTAATAAGGGTACTTGACGCAAAAAGGGATTTGGAGACGGAAAGGATGAAACACCTCATCAAAGTCCGAAAAGTATTGAGCCTTGACCAGTTCCGGAAACTCAAGGAATACGGCAAAGAGCGAGGCAGAGAAAGAAAACGCCGGCGCCAGTCTAGAGCCTTTCAGTAGCCCAGAGTGCGAGCTTTTCTCTAAAAATCTTGGCATTATGCCTGATGTCCACGGGCATTGCCGGAATGATCAGGAAGTGGTTAATGGACTCGGTAATGGAATTGCTGTTTGCCATGTCTCGCAATTCGGAGAACAGCCTGTCGGGATCACTTACCTTTTCATAAGGCTCTACTATCAAGACCGGAGTTACAGGCCCGGTCACCGATGGTGCGGGTCCGGATCTCCGATCCGGACCCGGCCTCACACCGACAAGTGCGGACCGGAATACTAATGGATGTTCATTAAAAATCGCCTCGCAGGGAATTGTAAACAATGTCCCGTAAGTTGTAATTACGCGATGAGCCTTTCGACCGCAGAACCATAGCCTTCCCTGGTCATCCAGGTAACCCAGATCACCGATTCTGTGCCACTGAGTTTCATTGTCCCTGATCTTGGCCAGGCGGTTTTCCCGATCATTGTTGTAATAAGCCCGTGTAACAACGTCCCCTCTTACTACTATCTCCCCGATCTCTCCGACAGGCGGGACCTGTACCTTGTCCCAGCTTTCCAGCGGATCATCGGAAATAGAAATAATCTTGATCTCGATTCCGGGAAGCGGTCTGCCCACACATGTTCCATGACCGGTTCGTGTTTTTCCCCAGGTCTCATTAAGAATTTCAGACCCGCTCATGGATGAAACGGGCAGGCTTTCCGTGGCCCCGTAAGGGGTGTAAATTTCAGAATCATGCCCCATGATTGACTTGACCCGCTTTATCAAATCCCACGGCACGGGGGCGCCGGCCATAAGTATCTTTTTTATGGTCGGCAGAGTGATTCCCTTATTCAAACAGTATCGACTTACTACATTCCAGATGGCAGGGGAACCAAACGAATAAGTCACGTTGTTATCAAGGATTGTGCGCACGAACCCGGCAGGATCGACCCTGGCGGGATGGGCCGGGTTCATGTCAGGTATCACGGCACAGGCGCCAAGAGCTGTAGAAAACAATGCAAAAAGCGGGAATGCCGGCTGGTCGATATCTTCCGGTGTTATCCCGTAATAGTCCCTGATCAAATCGAGTTGGGCCCTGAATATGCCGTGCTGATACTGAACACCTTTTGGCGGACCCGTGCTTCCGGTTGTAAAAATGATTGCAGCCATGTCTTCCTGATTCATTACAGCCGGGCTAAAGGCCCCTTTTTCAAAATCAGCAATCCTTTTTAACGATCTTCCGAGCAGACCAAAACCTGCGCCCACGCAGATGTCGGTTTCGACCGTTTGGAAGGGCTTCCTGAAAAGCCGTTTAAATATCTGGGCTTTTGGAATTCCAACCAGGACTTGAGGTTTTACTGATCCTATACACCTCAAGAGATTCTTGTATCCCATGCCCGGATCTATCAGAATCACCACGGCGCCGATCATAAACAGGGAAAATGTCAGGCATACAAACTCCATTGACGGCTTTACCATCAACATCACCCTGTCTCCGCGAGACACGCCCTGGGCTGCAAGTCCGTGGGCATATGCCGAGGCAGTGCAGTCAAGGTCTTTAAAAGTCCACCGTCTATACCCGCTTCCGGATCTGCTGATTATTGCCATACGGTCCGGAAACCGGGCAGCTACATCTGTAAATGACTGTGAGATGTTAAAATTCATTTCAATTCATTAAAGAAATTCAAAACAATCGGCCCTATCTCGTCAAAGGCGTCTTCAAGGATATAGTGGCCCGCTTCCGGGAAATACCTGGTCCGGGCATTCGGAAATCTCCGCCTCCATTCATTGTAAAAATGATCATTAAAACAGAAGTCCTTTCCACCCCAAAGAATGAGCATGGGTGTTTCCTTGAACTGTTCGAGTCCTGCTTCGACCTTTTTTAATGTTTTCCAGGACCGGTCTTTTTCAGAAAGGGGGATGTCCTGTACAAAACGAAGCGTTGCAATACGATTTTGCCAGGAATCGTATGGAGCAAGATAGCCTCGGGCAACCTCGGAAGAAATGGGTCTGTTAACAGCCATTGTAATAGCCGCTCGGGCAAAGGCATTTGCGCCGCGGATCATGAGTGGACCTAAAAGGGGTGTCCTGCAGATTTTTATACGCCATGGAATTCTATTAGAACAAAATGCCGCTGTATTTAATACCACAAGCGATTCGATCATCTCCGGTCTGCGGCCGGCAAATCCCATGCCGATGGCCCCGCCCCAATCATGCATGACAAGGGAAACCTTCTCAACTCCCAGTGAATCTATGAGTTGTTCCAGATTGTATATGTGATCCTGCAGCCTGTAAGGATAGTCCCGGGGTTTGGAGGAATACCCGCAGCCGATGTGGTCGGGCGCTATAACTCGGAAACTTTCCTTCAGGAGTTCTGCAAGATTACGATAATAAAATGACCATGTAGGGTTGCCGTGGACCATAACAACAACCCTCCCTTGCCCCTGGTCAATGTATGAGAGGGCGTGATCACCGATTTTCAGTGTAGAGGGAGTGAATGGGTATGGGTAGTGCATTTTTGAATGATGAATGATGAATGATGAATTGTGAATTATGAGTGACAACTATTCGTAATTGGAAACTAAGGGCTCGCTTAAAAATAACTTCACATTTTCATGCGCCGATCCATCCCGCATGGCTGCGTTGCTCGTCCGTTAAATAGCCCTGCTGTTCGCCCTCCTCGCGCCTTGCCATGCGGGCGCCTTGACGAAAATGTAAATTTATTCTTGAGCGAACCCTTAAACCATTCCAAACCGCCTACCAGCCGTTGCCGGAAACCTGTTTTTGTATAACATTTTCACGCAAAATACACGTATTACTTTCCTGCTATCTCATAAAAAAAGTACTTCCGACATATGGCCGGCAATTATCGCCTTTATTCTTGCATTGACACCGTAACTCGATGTTTATACTATAAACAGGTAACCTAATCGTCAAACCAGGTAGTTTTTGCCATATGCTCCAACCCGAACGTTTCTCCGGATAGAATGTCTTTGACAAATACACATCCTGGCCGTAAAAACGGTTTCTCTCTTCTCGAACTGCTCCTTACGATCAGCATCATCGGAATTATCACGGCTTTTTTAATCGGGATATCCAATTCCCTGAAAAATATGGTTAAGTTGAAAAAAACCGGGAACAGGATGCACGAGATTGCCCAAGCTGCCAAAATTTATTATCAGGCCCATGAAAAATTGCCTGCGCCATCCGGAACAGAGGCGCCTGTAGACGTTTCTCACCTTAACATGGAACAAAAATACAGGCTTGACGGCTGGGGTCAATATCTTGTTTATAACACGATCGGTAATTCGGCCATGACTTACCTGAACGGCAATGTTTCTCTGACGGCAAACACCATGACCGACATCCGGGCCCTTCAGGTGGATGGTAGAAGAGTAGCCGGAGTAATCATCAGCTATGGCCCGAATCAGACGGCAGACTACACGGAAACCGGCTCCAATCCAATTGTATACGCTCTTTCGGCAGGCAGTGATGATATTATTGTTCCCATTGATGTGCATCAGGAAGCCGTAAAAATTACTCTAGCGGAACTTAAAATATTGCAAAGCAAAGTGGATGCGCTTGACTCCGTGGTATACCAATGCACTACTCCTTCACATGAACCTGCCGTTAATTGCCCGATAAGTGAAACACAATATTGCGGCTGTCTCACATTAGACGCGATCAAGAGTAATATATATTCGTCGTGTTCCGCCGGTTCCTGTACATGGGACTGGTCCTTTGCATTTTCATATTTTTCTCAGGACGAACCTGTTAACGCGTTCATCTACTGTTTGTACGGATTGGCTGACAATCTTATCTACGATCCTTGGCTTAATGCATATGAATGGGGTGATCCGAATCAGCTTGGCTTTGATACAGGTAATCATCGTTATCATAAATTTTTTTCTCTCGGCCCGGACGGATGTACTGATACTCTAACAGGTTGCGCAACCGGCACCGACGCCGATGATATCATCTCTTAGTTTTTATTGGTAACTGTTCTGATGGGAAAAAGTATTCTTTGCATCTGTCTTGCTGAAGAGGGTGCACAATATATAAAAGTGGAAAAGCGCCGGGCCGGCCTTTTCCCGCAGCCTCCTGAAACAGCGGTTACTCAGGAATCGCTGTTTGCCGCCTGCAGGCGCGCGGATGAAATATACATCAGCCGGCCATTCCCAACCGCCCTCTACGAATGGGTTCCATTCCCAAAGGTCAAAAATGAAGACCTTTTAAAACTCATCAATCGTGATGCCCTTGAAAAGCATGGAACAGCTTCCTCACTTGACTGTCGATATCAAATTATTGGAGATGTTCTTGAAGATGGAGTTACAAAATTCTTGGTTGCATATGTAGCGGTTGAAAGTAATGAGACTACGGCAATTCTTGACCAATTCAGCCGGTTTAAAAAAAAGATCAAAAATATCGGCACATTGCCCATGGCCCTCGCAGCGGCCGTCACACAGGCGGAACACCCGGAAGGCAACACACTTCTCGTGTGGGTGGATAAAAATCATTCCATAATTACGATTTGCTCGCCTGATGGTCTTGTGAAACTTGCCCGAAGCGTTCCAACCGGACTGAAAAGAGAATATCCGACGGATGATCACGACCACCTGTTCTCCGGGTTTTCCGAGGCTATAAGCCGAGAAATCTCCATGACAATCAGATTCTTTAAGCAGAAATTCAGGGAACCCGTGCCGGACACTCTTTATTTCTTAGGTAATTCCCGCCTTCAAAAAGCCATTGAAACATTTCCCTTGTCAGATCCCTTTCTTGAAATCCGTTTCGGCTCCCCAATGTTTCCCGCCCAGGGCATGACGTCTGAAGAGATCACGGAAAACATTCATCTGCTTGGGAACCTGTTTCTACCCAGCAATTTCAATCTGATATTGCCAAGCGAAACTCTTTTTGCCGGGACTGAACTGCTATATAAGATATCAATCGGGGTTGTTGTCACGCTTATTATGCTTTCCGGATTGTGGGGTTTCCGTCTATACACACAGACTGAGACCAAATTTGAAGACTACGCAAGCCGATTAGTGGAAATCGAAAGACTTGAGAAAGAGATCACTGAAATCGAGTCTGAAATAAACAGAAACAAACCACTTTTAGACAGGATGCGTCTTTACGAAACCACTTCCGCTTCTTTTGTCCAGCCGCAGTGGTCCCGGATACTGTATGACCTTGCTTCGGCTGTTTCGCCAAAGATCCTCATCAACAGATATCATCTCTCACCTTCCGGTTCGGGGTGGGATAACAGTCTGGCGGGTGAAATAAAGGCGGGTAGCTGGCAGGAAGGGCTTTCTACTCTGCGTAAATTCGGAAAATCAATCAATTCCTCATCTTGCTTTGATGTAAAAAATATCAACTATTCCCTGGGTGACATGAAGTCTGAAACAAAGACTTACAAATTTAAGCTGGATCTCAAGTTTGTCCAGGGAAAGTAATAAAATGTATCTTCTTAAAAAAAGACATTATATCTTGATAGCCGCGGCATTGATTCCGGCCCAGATCATTTTTTTCAACCTGGGCCGGGAAGATAATCTTAAGGCCATAAGCAGGGAAACCGCAAATCTGGACGGCCGGACAGATTATCTTCGCTCTCATCTGCGGAATATACAGCTTCAGCAGGATCGATCGGATAACGAGCTGCCTTGGATTTTAAAATCACTGCCCCCCTCAATTCGTGACGGTCATGAAGATTACGAGGCCCGGCTTGCGGCATTTCTTGACTATCTTGCAGAAATCCGGAAAAAGAAAGAGTATTCGTATACTATTCCAAAAGGACAAAAATACGTGAAATCGCCTGTGCCTTTATATGAATCCGACATAGATTTCACCTTCAGTTTTGACCGACTCCGTGAAGTGGAATCATTTTTCAGCCTTATTCTCGACCAGCATGAATTTCCTCTCAAGATCAGTTCTCTTGATATTCAAAGAGACAGTGGTGAACGAGCGACATGCACTATTAAGACATCGTTTGTAATCCCCATAAAACAACAGCCCCGGACCAGCGCTGTGAATATGGAGGCACAATGACATCACGCGCCCATGTCATATCAGGCATCCTTCTTGCCGTTCTGCTTGGGGCGCCGGTACTGCTGAATATATATTTCATCAAACCGCGTTCGGCATTTACCCCCTCGGAACCAGCCGGAGTGACGCCGGCCCGACCCGGAAATTTCAGTGGACTTTCAACAAATTCTTTGGATTTTATAAAAACCGGCGGCCGGAACGATAGTGATACTGAAGGAGAATCTGAAAAAGTTAAAAGAAATCCTTTTCTATGGCCTGATGAAATCAAGGCTCTTGCACGGAAAAAGCGCATAGAAGAAGCCAAGACTTCGGCCGCCGCCGACAGAGGGAAGAAAAGCCCTCGACTCAGTATGATTATTGTCGGGGGCAACCGCAAACTTGCCCTGTTGGACGATATATTTGTGAGGGAAGGGGACATGGTGAATGACTATAAGGTTTTAAAAATAGGCAGAAATCAAGTCACCTTAAAAGGCGCGGGCAAGGATATCCGTCTAAAAATCAATCCTCCAAGAGGTAGGAGATGAGAGCAAAAAATCTGATTAATTATATATGCCGATACGGCCTCCTGTTACTATCCGCCATTATAATGTTCGGCGGATGCGCCTCCTATCCCCCGCCCTCGAAACCGACAGTACATACAGCACATAAAGATATAGTTTCGCCGGCTGAAATCATGCCGGCTGAAATCATGAAAGAGGCTATTGGAAACGGCACATCCCGCGGGAAACAGATCGCACTCCCTCCACTTGCGGAATTAAAACCGCGCGTGGCCATGGAAAAAAAGATGCCGTACGAAGATAAACTCTTTTCCTTGTCAGCCAGGAGCACGCCAATGCGTGACGTGCTTCTCGGCCTGGCCATGGAGGCTGATCTCAATCTGATAATTGAAAAAGGTGTTAACCCGAATGAACCGATTTCATTAGAGATGCACGATCTTCCGCTTATTACGCTTCTGGACTCAATTCTCTCCTCATACAAATATTTTTATTCCATTCAAGCCAACATTCTTCGAATCAAGTCCCTGGAAACAAAAATTTTTCACTTTGACTATCCACTGATTATAAGCGCTCCTTCTTCGTCTGTGGGAGGCGACATGTTGGGCGGGGACAATAGATCAGACAGTGATAAGTCATCCGACCTGACCGGAGAATTCACGATCACAACAAAAATGGATCCAAATGATCTCGATGTATGGGCCCAGGTTGAAAAGGCCCTTGGAGCCGACAATTCAGCGCAAGGTAATGAAAAAAACAGCAAGCCGTTACTCTCCCCGCAGGGACGGATACAGATCAACAGGATGGCCGGAACCATTGTAGTGACGGATCGCAGGGAAAATCTGCTCCTGATCGAGGAATACCTTGCCGAGCTTGAAACGGCCCTTCGCCGTCAGGTGATAATAGAGGCGAAAATTATTGAAGTAACCTTAAATGAGGACCATGAGTACGGAATCGACTGGAATTTTCTGGCGGAGCGCGCGATCGGAGGCGGCGATCTGACGATTACCACCGATTTTACGACCGGGACAGGCGCCTTGAAAATCAATTATTTCAATGACACCTCGGGGAAAAACCAGATCAGCGGATTCATTGACGCCCTTTCCACTCAAGGAAATGTTAATGTGCTTTCATCTCCCAGAATAAGTGTCTTGAACAACCAGACAGCCCTGATCAATGTCGGCAGGACCATTCCTTACCTGGACTGGGAAATGGAAGTAGATGAAGACCCGCTTGACTCGACCAGGCGGATAGGAGTACTTGTGCCGACCGTTCAGATGGCGCAATCCGGAGTCTCTCTGGGAGTGACTCCGCAGATCAGCGCCCAGGGAATCACAACCTTGCACATTGTTCCGGTTATAACCGACCTGGCGGAATACCGGACCTTTACATGGGAAGGCAATACATGGGACGTGCCGATAATTGATGTGAGAGAAACCGACACTATCGTAAGGGCGGAAAACGGCACAACAATTGTTTTGGGAGGACTTATTCAGGAACGAGTGAGAGACACGAGTTCGACCGTGCCACTGCTCGGCGATATTCCATTGTTTGGAAGACTGCTCTTTTCAGGAGAACAGCGAGATTCAACTAAGCGGGAACTTGTAATTCTTCTCACGCCAACCGTGATTCCCAGGTAGAGGACGTAAGCGAATTATGAATGATGAATTATGAATTATGCATTATGAATGATGAATGTCGAGTGACGAATGTTGAGTGTTGAGTGAAGGGTGAAATGAGCCTTATACACGATTATCTGAAAACAATCCGGGAACGCGTTCTCCTGCATGAACCGACCGGCGCTGTCCCTCCGGTTCTCCTGCACAGTGACCGGAAACGGTCCGGGAAAATATTTATAATGGCAGGCAGTGTGGTTCTATTATGTGTTATCTATTTCCTCATCCACCCTGTTGATCTAGGAACTTTAATTGCCTTTACCCCTCCCCGGACACTTCCAGCCATACGGAAACCGTCCGATGTTCCTGAAACAAAAACAGATGAAACTATAGTGGAGCAGACCTTTCAAGCCGGTCCAGGCAAATCGGAAATCGCCTCCACGCAGTCGAAGGATGAGAGTTATATCTTGACTGGGCGGACACTGTTTCAAAACACTGATTCAGTCTCCTCTTTAAAAAAAAATTTAAAACAGGAACCCGCCGGGTCCCAAAACAGGGTTAAGCCGAAAGACTCGGCAGCCTCCAATGTGAATCACACCAGCGGGTATTTCCAGGCAGGTTTAATCGCCCAGCAGTTTGAAGACCTGCCGGCAGCCGAAAATTACTATCTCATGGCCTTGAAGGAATCACCATCAGACTTAAAGGCTTTGATTAACCTTTCCGCCGTATACATCCAGAGAAAAAAAAATAATCAGGCGGAAAAAATTCTGAAAAGGATTCTAAAAATCTCTCCTGCAAACAGTAAGGCCCATATAAACCTGGGAGTTATCGATCTTTCACGCAAAAAATACGACAATGCAGCAAGCCACTTCGAGGCGGCCCTGGCTTTAGACCCGGATGAGGAATCCGCGCTTATCAACCTGGCCTTACTTGCACAGCGGGACAACGACCTGAAAAAAGTTGAAAACTGCTACAGGCAACTTCTTGAACTTCAACCCAAAAATCCGGAAATACTTCTCGCCTACGGTTCTCTTCTCGAACAGGAAAGCCGCGTTTTAGAAGCCGTAACCTGTTATGCCGAAAGCCTGACACTTGAAATCGTAAAAAATGACCATCAACTCTCTTCCAGGATAAAAAACCGCATCAGTCTGCTTCAGCGGCAGGGTCGGGTTGAATAAATGGAGTAACTCATGGATATTAGTACCTTAGTGGTAATTTTCTTGTTTTTTATGGCAAGAAATCAAAAAGGTGAAATATTTTTAAATAGTTACACGCAGCTGTTAAGGTACTTATCCAGGACCTTTGAAAAATTCCAGTTTATCTGGGTTAGAATATTATTTCTGTTTATTTCTCTAATTACGATAATCCCCTTTTCGGGATGCTCACACTGTAACGAATCATTTTCAAACATCAAGACCATGTTTGATGAACGCCCTTATGAAGGCAGATTTCTAGTCTTCGGAAGGGTATTGAACGAGGGGAACACCGGAGTCAATGAGTGCAGCGTTATTCTCATTAAAAGGGAATTCAACCTCTTCAGCCTTCCGCTTATAGCCAGGACCTTTAGAGAATCTCCTGTGGCCCGGACCGACAGCTCGGGAGATTTTTCCTTTTTCTTTGAGCCGCTCGAATCAAACAACATATGGCTCTATTTTGAGGCGCAGGGGTATGTTCCGCGATTTATTGACATAGACGACCTTTTCAGAGGCCCCCTCTATCGCAGGCCTCCAAATAATCCATTGAACATCAGTGTTGTACTGGAAAGACAAGTCATCTCAAAAGATACAGTCGTTCAAGAGATGGACGATTCAGACGAAACACAAGTACCTGATCAGGAGGAATGGTGATGGCTCTCCTTGGAGAGATATTACTTGAGAATAATAGAGTCACGCCTCAGAAGCTGAGTCTTGCTCTTAAGGAGCAAAAGCGCACGCATGAACTGATGGGAGACGTCCTGGTCCGGCTTGGGATCATTTCCAGAAAAGACCTGTCCAAGGCCATTGCCATTGCCTCGGACATCCCATTCATTGACCTGAAACAGACGGTAATCGATCAAGTGGCCGTCAAACAGGTCCCAAAAGAAATTGCCGGGAAATTCAAACTGATTCCATTTGCGGCCGAGGACGAACTCATCTGCGTAGCCATGGACAATCCCAATGATGTGGTCGCCCTTGATACGCTGCGTCGCACAACCGGAAAAACCATAGAGATCTTTGCGGCCGACATCGGCAGTATAAACGATGCCGTTGAAATGTATTATGAGGTCGGGACTTCCATTGAGGAAGAAATCGATCGGAATGTCCAGGCAGCAATAACAGGCGGCCTTGCCCAAGGTGAAATCATTCCGCCCATTGTTCGACTGGTAGAGCTTTTTATTATTAAATCCATCCGTGACCATGCCACTGACGTGCACATCACTCCGGAAGAAATGGCCACCCGGCTCAGTTACCGAGTGGACGGAATTTTGAGAAGCGGAACTATTCTCCCAAAGCAGCTCCACATTCCGATAGTGAACAGGATCAAGATCATGTCAGGCTGTGATATCGCGGAACAACGTCTCCCGCAGGAAGGAAACATTACATTTGATTTTAGCGACAGGCGTATTGATATCCGCAGCGCAATCTCACCATGCAGCCATGGTGAAAACGTTGTTTTGAGAATCCTTGACAAAGAAAGCGTGCTTCTAGGCATTGAGTATCTGGGACTTGGCGATCATCACTCCAAAATTATTGAAAAACTCGTCCTAAGGCCCCATGGAATAATCCTCGTGTCCGGGCCTACCGGATCGGGAAAAACCACGACGCTCTATTCCATGCTCACGGAAATTAATGCACTGGAAAAAAATATACTCACAATTGAAGACCCCATAGAATACAACCTGCCGCTCATCCGGCAGACCCAAGTGAATGAGCAGGCAGGGCTCACTTTTTCTAAAGCCATTCGCCATTTCCTGAGGCAGGACCCGGATATCATATTGGTAGGAGAGATTCGAGATCCGGAGACGGCCGGAATCGCATTTCAGGCGGCCATGACAGGCCACCTGGTCCTTTCCACCATCCACACCAATGATTCTGCGTCATCGATTCCGCGTCTTCTTGACCTGGGAGTAGAGCCCTATCTCATTCCTTCATCAGTCAGGGCTGTCATTGCCCAGCGCCTTGTCCGCAAAATCTGCCCCTCGTGCAGGGAGGAATATACGCCTGACAAAAGAGAAACCGCTCTTTACGACCTTAAACAGTGGAAGATTGAAGGGAAAACGCTTGTTCGCGGCTCAGGCTGCCCGAACTGTGAAGAATCAGGTTACCATGGCCGGACAGGAATATTTGAAATCATGGAACTCTCCGCAGAAATAAGTGAACTCATAAGCAGGAAAACCTCATCTGATGTGCTTTTGCGAGAGGCCGGAAAGCAAGGCATGCGAACTATGCGGGAGGATGGCATGAAAAAGGTGTTGTCAGGAATAACCACGGTACACGAGGTGTTCAGGGTGACTTAAAGGAGCTGCTGTTCGTGCCTGTAAATGACCTGAATCTGGATTCATTGGATTGCGGACTTAAAAAACTCTCCTCTCTTTCGGGCGGGTATGCAATATCGCTGGTCAGACTGGATGAACTTTGCCTGCAACTTTTGGAGGCCGGGATTTATCTTACGCCCTTGGAACAAACGCGTTTTCTTGAATTCAGATATGAAAAACGGAAGATTGAGTGGCTGGGAGGCAGGATAGCAGCCAAACATGCGGTTATGAGGCTGCTTACACCTGACTACCCTGAAAATTTGTTGAACTGGCATGAATGGTGTGTAGTCCCGGACAAACACAACAGGCCATTTATTGAATCATCAGGCACAACCAGGAAAAATCCGGCGCCTTATATCTCGATCTCTCACAGCAACGGGCTGGCCGTAGCCATGGCATCGGCAACGCCGTGCGGGATCGATATTCAGAAAGTTTCGTCTACGGTAACAAAGGTTGAGGAAAAATTTATGCGTCCTGAAGAGAACGTAATCCTCACCCAGTGCGAGTATATTGCAGAAATGGACGCCGCTGAGCGGCTTACACTCCTCTGGTCGGCCAAGGAGGCATTCAGAAAAACATTTTTCCTGATCCCCCTGCTGGGTTTTTTGGAATTAAGCCTCATTAAGGCATCCGGGACACTAAAAAGAGGTCTGGTTCTTGATTTTATTTACAGCGGACAGGACGCCCGCTGTAAAGAGAAAAAAGTATTCAGTGCAGCAGCCGGATTCCACGAGGACTTTGCAGTAGCCGCAACATCTGTTTCAAGTCGGGACTGCATTTAATCCGGTGGAACCGGATAAGAAGGAAACCGAAAACCGTATTCTACATATCCAGAACGAATTCATAGGTCAGGCCGGTTTTTTCGAAAAAAGCAAGCACGTTTTTCAAAACCCGCAGATTTTCCACCCGGAATTTTACTTCCCAATCAGGCATCCCGGCAAGAGACTTGTAAAGAGACGTGATTTCCGTAATCCTCATCTCGTCAGGGCCTGCGCCAATCGTCATCATGAGCCTGCTCTTTGACACGTCCAGAAAAAGGATCGTCTGGGGTTGTCGAACCACGGTTTTTTTCAACTGCCATCGCAATTCAACCACATCTTCCCTTTGAAATTTCAAAGACCGGAATTCCTTGCACTTCCCCTTGTGGACAGACAGGCTGCGTTCTGTCGGGACGCCGAACAACCCCTTCTCAGTCGGCACCGGATTACAGCACCTGGAAAATTTTATGCAGATCGGGTCCAGACTGGTAAGCTCAATCCGATTCAATGCGCCGGTCGGCGGATGAAGGGCGGAGGCCCCTGAATAGAGGCCGTTCTTGATCTCATAGACGAGTTCCCTGAGACCAAGCCTGCCGTCGCCTACATGCAGAAACAGATCCTCCGGATTTTCATAGCCGAAATACTCCAATATATAGGTCATTTCCTCCTTTTCCATGACCTCGACCGGCACACCGTTCCGCTTCAATTCCTGCATGATCAATGACCTGCCCACGTTTTTTTCAAAGGTCTCCAGCCTCAGCCGAAACATACGCGACACCTCGGCTCGCGCCCTGGGCGACTGGCAGAGCTTCTGTATGGCCGGTTCAAAATAAATGGGCGCGTCACTCAAGATTATCTTCACGCGGTCCCCGTCCCTGAGCATGTAATCCGACCTGACTTTTTTACCGGATACTATGGCATAATCACACCTGTGGCCGATCTCGGTATGAACCTTGAATGCAAAATCAAGCACTATGCTATCACGGGGGAGACAGATCCGGTATCCTCTGGGCGTGAAGGTGTAGATCTCCTTTTTGCCGCTGGCTGCGATCATCTCCCGGCAGGATATTCCGTTATCGCCTCCCATGATATCAAACATTTCCCGTATCTCTTTTTCAAAATCGGTCGGCGCCTTGCCGTGAGAAAGCCACTTACTTATCACCCCGGCCTGCGCGGACTGGAGCATTTCACGAGTCCTGATTTTAAAGAGATAATTCGACCCATTGATATTTGCCTTGGCGTGAAGGCTCTGATAACCGGTCGGTTTCGGGTTGGATATGAAATCGCGAATACTTCTCGGCGTTGGCGGAAAATTCTGGTTCAGGACACCGAGAGCCCGATAGCAGGACTGGATATCGTCAACAACTATTATAATCTGAACGGGATTTTCTATTTCCCTGGTCAATACTTTGTTGACAGAGTTATAATAGGCGGAAAGCCGACGCGGACGTATGGAAATCTCACTCGTAATCCAGGCCCTCTCCATCTCCTCCTGCAATGACCTCCTGATCGCCAGCGCCTTTTCATTCGTACCGTGCCGGCTGATTATTGCCTTGATGTTTTTGCTCTGCTTGGGAAACTTGTACGTCAGGGCAAGATCGTACAACTCGCGTTTCAGGGCAAACAGCCCAAGCACCATGGCCATGGGGGCGTAAACGTCCAGAGTTTCACCTGCGATTTTCTGGCGTTTGCTTTTGGGAAGTGAATCCATGGTTCTTAGATTGTGGAGCCGGTCCGCAAGTTTGACAAGTATGACTGCTATGTGTGAGGCGGAACCTGAAAAGATTTTTCGATGCACCAGATTATAGAAGGTCCGACGGTTTCCGACAAAATGACTTATCTTGGTACATCCTTTTACAATCGCTTCGATGTTCTTGCCGAATCTTGCGCCAAGATCCTCACATGATATCTCGGGAACGTCTTCAACTGTGTCATGAAGCAGAGCAGCGGCCAGGGTCTCGGAATCCCTTACATACAACTCCTCCACCAGGATTCGGGCAACGAGGCAGGGATGGCTGATATATGGTTCCCCGGACATGCGATACTGGCCCGAATGGGCTTTGTCGGCACAGGAAAGGGCATCCCAGAAAAGAGCGGCTTCTCCGCCCGGGCCTCCCAGATGCCCCTCCATACGGCGGCGGAAGGAATCCATGTCAAATGTTTTAGTTTGCACGATTACGAATGCAGTCCCATAATTTTGAGATTAAGGGCTCGCCCAAAAATAACTTCATATTTTCATGCGTCGATCCATCCCGCATGGCTGCGTTGCTCGTCGGTTAAATAGCCCTGCTATTCGCCCTCCTCGCGCCTTGCCATGCGGGCGCCTCATCACCTGAAAATGTACAAGTTATTTTTACTTGAGCCCTTAATCAAAGGGAATTATAAAAATCGTTCTACGCCGCTTTTTTTCTTTGAAATGAGTATTTTTGTTGATTTAACCGTATAATACCTTAGAACACATGATTGCCAGAGCGTAAATTTCATGCGTTTGCCCTGACCTTTCGTAATCGTTCACAGGCCCTCCATCTGAACGTGATCAGTCCGGCTCACATATTACTTATATAGTGAGCCGCACTGCTAACGCCCATATGGAGCGCCTGAGAACGATTACAGTCTTAAGGAGTCTGCAAAATATGGGGCCCCTCTGAACGGTTACGACCTTTCCGGCATGTCCGGCCGGTGAACGGTTATTGTAAAAGAGGTTGGAAAAAAATCCGCACGTAAGCGTTTACTCCGGCCGGGAGTTTTTCATATTACAATAACCAATATTTTTTGACGGCGCAAGTTGTCTGAATCAGGAGATACATATGTCCCGCAGACGATACTCGGGGAAAAAACAGAAGCAGGTTGGCCCGCCCTTGAAAAAACAGGGGAAAAAATTCCGTAGCCCAGGTAATTACTTCTCTTCCCGGAAACGGGGAGGCCGGCTCTCTGAAGAAGAGATTATAAGTTTTATAAGCATGAATGACGGTCAGGCATCATTCAAGGAAATCCTGACAGGTCTTGATTTTGCGCGCGGTTTTCGCAAGGAACTGAGGGTCCTTTTAAAAGAGATGTGCAACCGCGGGCTGCTCAGCCTTGTGGATGCGATTTTCGATAACCGGTATTCGGAATACCCCGCGGAAACGCCCAAGAAACGGGACAAGACCCTTTTTTATAAGCTTGGGACAGCCCGGGATATCCTTGAAGGGGTTATTTCCGCCCACCCCAGAGGGTTCGGATTCGCAACCGTGACAAATCCTCCAAAGGGACTGAAGATAGAACAGGACCTCTTTATTCCGGCCGGGGCCATGTCAACAGCCAGGCATGAAGATCACGTCCTTCTGCAGATCACAGGAAAACGGCGAGGCAGGATAGAGGCAAAGGTAATCCGGGTCATCAGCAGGGCCGTCTCCACTCTGACCGGCGTTTATGTGGCCGGCAGGGTGACCGGAATGGTCGTTCCTGAGGATGATCGTTTTACATTTAACATTGTTATTCCCAGGGAACAGTCGTGCGGGGCCAAAAACGGCCAGGCCGTTGTGGCGGAAATTACGGACAAGGCCCCCGAGAGCATACGCGTTTCACGCAATCCGAAAGGGCGGATAATCGAGGTTCTGGGAGACTCGGACAGCTTGGCGGTCCAGAACGAAATCGTGATCCGGAAATTCAAGCTGCCGCACAAATTTAGTCCACAGGTCCTAAAGCAGGTGGAACAGATGGATAGACGGATCGAGGAAGAGGCCTTTCGTGCCGATTTCAGGGATATTCCTCATGTTACGATTGACGGCGAAACCGCGCGTGACTTTGACGATGCCGTGTCAGTAGAAAAAACCCGCACCGGGTTTCGTCTTTTCGTATCTATTGCAGACGTGAGCCATTATGTGGAAACCGGCTCGCCCGTGGATCTTGAAGCTTACGAACGGAGCACGAGCGTATATTTTCCGACAAGAGTCGTTCCCATGCTGCCGGAGCGGCTTTCAAACGACCTGTGCAGCCTGGTTCCCAATCAGGACAGGCTCGCATTTTCCGTGATTCTGGATTTTGATAAAAACGGAAAAAGAAAGAAAAAAAAGTTTACAAAGAGCATCATTCGAAGCAGGCACAGGCTGACCTATACGATTGTAAAAAAGATTATAGAAGATGATGGCCCAAAAACAAAGAAGAACTATAAGGACATATTGAAACAGCTCGGATTAATGGCGGAACTTGCGGCCAAGCTTGAGCAACAGCGGATGGACCGGGGCAGTATCGGTTTTGAACTTCCTGAGGCTTACATTTCGATCGGCCATGATGATGAGCTTCTTGGGATCATTAAAACAGAACGAAACCGTGCCCACAAATTAATTGAGGAATTCATGCTTGCCGCAAATGAGGCGGTTGCAGCAACGTTTACCGAAAAAAATCGTGACTTGCTTTACCGGATACATGACAGGCCGGACCCGGTCAAGGTAACGGAATTCTCCGACTTTGCCTCCACACTGGGCATAGACCTGCCGGCAGGCATTGGGACGCCCCGCTGGTTTGGGAGAATTATCGCCCAGGCTGCCGGCACTCCCCGGGAATTTATTGTGAACAACCTGCTTTTAAGGACCATGAAACAGGCATGTTACTCCCCGGATAACGTGGGTCATTTCGGCTTGGCTGCCGAGGATTACACCCATTTTACGTCACCCATCAGGCGCTACCCTGACCTGATGGCACACCGGGCCCTTTTCAGCCTGATCAACTCGCCGAGCCTAAAAAAATCGGAAAAAAAAGCAGAGCCTTCCCTCACAGAGGCGGGTCTATTTCTTTCCAAGCGGGAACGGATTGCGGTTGACGCGGAGCGTGAGATGGTCGACAGGATAAAGGTCCGGTTCATGGCCGACAAGGTGGGAGAATGCTATGATGGGATCATCGCAGGCGTAACCTCCTTTGGCCTGTTCATAGATCTTCTTGACCTTTTTGTAAACGGTGCGGTGGCAGTGGCAAATCTCAAGGAAGACTACTTTCAGCTTGACGAAAAGAACCATCGACTTATAGGCAGGCGAACCGGCAAAACCTACCGGATTGGAGACCTTGTCCGCATAAGGGTGGAAAGTGTTGAGATCCGGAGCCGCCGAATAAATTTCGTGATCAAGGAAAACGATTAAGGGTCTGGAAAGAAATAACTTGGGTAATTCCGATCCGAAATGTGTTGCAGATTTAGTCGGTTTGATATTCACGAAACCGCAAGCGTAGCAGGGCTACGGTGAGGATTTCGGGGATGTCAAACCGGCTAAAGGTGTGATACAGTTCGGAAACGGAAAATCCAAGTTATTTCTTTCCAGACCCTAAGAGCGCTTACACCCTGAGTGTCGGCTGGTCATCAAGTATTAATTTCAGCCAGTTAAAACCGAATTTCAGCAGGGCCTCGTCGTCTTTTTCGATCTTTTTGACCCTGGATTTTTCAAGCCTGAAC
>JAYEJK010000006.1:0-6177 GCA_034660535.1 Thermodesulfobacteriota bacterium
GGCGATCAGTGAAGTACGAAAAGATATTTCTTGAAGAGTTTGAAACAGTAACGGAATTGATTGCCGGGCTGAAAGAATATTTTGAGTTTTACAACTTTGAACGACCACATCAGTCGTTCTCGAGAAAAACACCTGCTGAGGTGTATTGGGGAGAAGAAGTTGCCCAGATGGCAGCATGAATAATTCGGTTAAAAGACAAAAAAGAAGCGCACCTTAATTTAGGAGAAAATTGTCCTTGACTTGGGGTCCACTTCAGTTGAAATTTTGGAATAGCTTGATTTTTTTTGGGGTAATGAAGTTGCCGAAAATGGGGCGGCATCAAGTAATCTCGAGTTATAAAGGGAACCCGCGAATTGATATTGAGAAAGAAAAATTAAAGTTTTATCAGCTCAGTGTGGGACTGCAGTGTGCTTTTCACCGGGGTGAACTGGGGTGTCTCATTTATAATTTCACCACCAAACAGATATATCCCCGGTAATCTGGCGAACATAAAAACATTGAAGATGCCAGTATCATCTTGCAGGTTCAACGTCTGGGTCGCATCCAGGATAATTTCCCCGAGTTTTCTCTCGTTGGCAGGGAAAAGTTGAGGTGTCGAAATTTCAACCGCCCAGACAAAAGCAGGCATTTCCTGCACAAATAATTCGCATAGCTCCGGTTGTTCCGTTCTTCCATCCCAATCGATCAACGCCCGTAAATGATTGACGTATTCTGTCGCGGACACTGCCTGAGCACGAAAAACAATCTGTTGTTTATTGGTCCACTGAAAAAGACGCGAAATCCACTTGTTGTTGTCTCCGTCAAGGCTGGGCAATATGGAGTAAAGGATGTTCAATGCGATTGCTTCAGCCTGGATACCGCCATAATATACTCCTGGCCGAAATATTTCCAAGACATAATCGACTTTGTCATTTTCAATATAGAGACGGGGTATACAAAAATTAGGCCCGAAATTGTCGTCATGCCCGATAAAGCTGCTGGTCCAGCTTTCACTGGGGACATAGCCAACTCCTTCACCTATACGGAAATAGGAAATGTCGGCATTCGGCACCCAAGTATCTTTATTAAAAGTATGCCCGTAAATCGGGATGATATGTTTGGCCTCTTCTTGTAGTTCACGGCCGGCAAGCCGAAACCCAAGAAGCGCGCCTCCCCCGGACTCCAATCCCGCATAAGCATATTTTTGATAAGGCAATTCTTTTTTCAGCTGGACCTCATATTGACTGTAATCAACGTCATTAAACCTGAGATCTAGTTCAATAAGAATTCGTCGTATTTGTTGGACGTTAAGTCCTTTTCCTGGATCAAAGCCGGGGGTGACTGTTTCCGCGATTTCATTAATACGGCGATAGGAGATGTCGCCTTCAGGTAGAATCCTAGAGAGGATGCTGCGTAATGCTACTTGGGCGCAAGCCTTGTTGAGAGTATTTTGCTGGCAGTAAAGGAGCCCCGATATTTGGAAAGATTTATCGGCGACCGAGAGGTGATATTTTTGCGGCCGAGGTACACAATTATGCTCATGAGGATATTTGCAAAAAACAGCTTCAAAAACATGCCATCGATCAAACGATAAATTGTTGATTACATCACGCTTGAAGATGGCATAGCCAACAAAATCATCATTTGTGAACGCAGAAATTCCACCCGCTTCTAGCGTTTTTTCCAAAAAGAAAGCCGCAGCAAGCCATCATTATGGTAGCTGGGGAAGCACTTCAGTATGTCATCGTTTTCTTCCTTAACTAGGCCTACGGGATTGATATTTTCAACAATAAGGGTCTCTGCAAGAAATGAGCGAGCCAATGAAAAGATGCGCCGGAGGCTGTCATAATCTCCGAATCTGCTTTCAATGAAATTGAAAAAGGAAAAAGGCGGCTTGAGGAGCAAAATTTCCTGCTTCTCGCTAACCGCCTTTCGATGGTCATTCAATGGTGACGGAGACATCAGTCAAAGATAAGTTTACTTTTCGCAGCTTTTTTATGGGCCTCTTCCACCTTAAGGATAAAGGTCTGAACTTCTTTGGTATAGCGCATCTCGGCTTTCACGGTTTTTTGAGATGTGCCAAACTGGGAAACAATTTTTTTGGCAAGTTCAGCATTACCGAAAGTCGATGTTTTTTTCATAATGGCAGGATTCCGTACATGGTTACTATTGCAACTCAAATATAGACAACAAATACCGTAAATGCTAATCCTTGTCAACCGCCAATCCGGCTTTGTCTATAACGAAGGGAAGAGGTTAAGTCGTCTTTTGACTCTTGTCGTTGGAATAGATACCAATTCAAAATTTCATCTGAGCATCAAAGCCACTTGGCACACTCCCCGAACTTATGATTAATTTATCAATGCAACAAGGACCTTGTCCGCAAAACAGAATGATATCCATTTCAAACAGGAACTAACTCCCGCTGCATTCTGGTCCGTTATCCACATTAATGGCAAGCTGTTTCAGTCCGCAAAGCTCCTGCTTTCTCGCCTCCCACCAGAGAAGAAGGCCGTCAACAATGAAGTCGCTGGTTTTGTAGCTGGTGCCAAAAAATAAGAACGACCTGCCAGTAACCGGTTCCAGGATGCCGCCAGGAACCAATTTTTCCTTGGGGCACATATCATGATCCAATGCCTTAACAGCCTCGACGCCACGCGAACGCCCACCCCTGGAGTATTCACCAACATTGATAGTTGCCTTTGTGTCAATGCTAATTCTCAGTAATCGTTCACAGGCCCTCCATCTGAACGCGATCAGCCCGGCTCACATATTACTTATATAGTGAGCCGAACTGCTAGCGCCCATATGGAGCGCCTGAGAACGATTACATTCTTAAGGAGTCTGCAAAATATGGGGCACCTCTGAACGGTTACAATTCTCATGGCTTCAGGATCAGCATCCGCCAGAGCATTCATCTGCCAGACGTTTTCAAAGATTGCGTCGGTTTCCGCTGTTTTTTTTGGACCTTGGTTTTGGCCACAGTGCGCAATCGGTAATCATGACGAATCAGGATGTTGGAAATCGTGCGCACGGTCGGCAATGTTTCTGCTGGCCACCCCTTCTCCACAAGAGCATCGTATACTGCTTTAGCCGTCATATTCGTGTACAGCAAGGTTGTGCGCAGACGAGATTCAGTTTCACTATGAGGTTCCATAATGGCATGTATTTCGGCAAGCAGCTCGGGGTTCTTCTCTTCCATTCTCGGTTTGCGCCGCTTGGATATATCGTTCACGCACAACATGCCGGTTTGAAACTCTTTGATTCCAACTTCCACAACAGACCGACCCCAGCCAAATACATCCTCGGCTACACGTTGCTTGCCGTCCAGTAACAACAATGTCACATCTCCCATAGCACGCCGTCGCACAGGCCAGGGAATCAATTCAACCAAACGCGAAATCAAGCCCACCATTTCTATTGATACTCCATTCCGAACCAAAGTCGATGTCTTCATACGCAGATCCTCCTTTTTTGCAGTATGAAAACATTATGAACGGTAATTTAGTATTTTTCAAGTCCCTTAAATATGTCTGTTTACTGGCCACATCCATACAGTCGGAAATTACTTCAAAGGCCAAAGATACTCGGATTTCAAATAAACCTCTGCCTGAAGAAATGAGGGATCGTATGATTAAAATCCCGGCAGGAGAATTTAAAATGGGGGATAATGATACCGGCCTGGTGGATGTGAAAATAAGCCGAAGTTTCATGATGGACAAATACCCGGTAACCCAGGCCCTGTATCAGAAAGTAATGAATAACAACCCGAGCCGTTTTAAAGGGGAAGACCGGCCGGTGGAAAGTGTCTCCTGGTTTGACGTCATAGAGTTTTGTAATGAACTTTCCAGGCGGATCGGTTTGCATGAGGCCTACGAGGTAAATGGAGAAGAAGTAAAAAGAAGACCCGAGGCAAACGGGTACAGACTCCCCACCGAGGCGGAGTGGGAGTATGCCTGCCGGGCAAACACAACAGGTGACCACTTTGGAAACCTGGATGAGATTGCCTGGTATGATAAAAATTCAGGGGGTCAACCTCAGGGGGTCGGGCAAAAAAAGGCAAATGATTTTGGCCTTTATGATATGCTGGGCAATGTTTGGGAATGGTGTAATGATTGGTATGGCAAATATCTCAATGGCCCGGTAAGCGATCCTGCTGGCGCTGAGAATGGCTCGGGCCGCGTGGTTCGCGGCGGCGCGGTTGGAACGGCGGGCCCAGGAGCGTGCGGTCTGCGAATCGTTACAGGGTTTCGCCCGGCGACCGTGGCAACGGCTTGGGCTTCCGGCTTGTCCTGCCCCCAGGTCAGTAGGCAGGCCGGAGGTCCAGGTCAGGTGTGCTTCGCATGGAATGGAGCCCGGAGGTTATGGCAACCGTAGTTCAGGTTGCGGTAACCGGAGGTGCGAAATGGAGAGCGAAGCACTCGCGCTAAAATTTGAAAATGCATTGAATAGACATGCCCCTTCAATATAAATTTTTCGCAATACCAGCCAAAGGTAGTTCTCAGGCAGAACATGAAAAAGAACACCTGGTTTCTCAAACTCGATATTGCCAAATATTTTGACTCAATCGACCACTCGGTCATGTTGGAACTTCCGGCCATGAGATTTAAGGATAAAAGACTTCTCGATCTCTTTGAAAAACTTCTATCGACATACACAACAGAGCCGGACAGGGGAGTCCCAATCGGCAACCTCATCTCCCAGCATTTTGCGAATCATTATCTCAGTGTATTTGACCACTGGATAAAGGAAGAACTGCGGATCAAATGTTACCTCAGGTACATGGATGATTTTCTGATGTTCAGCAATGATCCTTATTTTTTGAAAAGCGCCTTAAAAGAGATCACATTTTATTCTATTCATTTTCCCGATCCATAGGGATTCGGTTATAAAATTGAGGGAGTTGTTGATCGGGGTGAATTATGAATTCCTGTGTGATACTTGTGTGAGAAAAAGTTTCCAAAATGGGCAAAAGCATGAAAAATCGGCAAAAATCTGGAAAATTTATTTTCTGTAATATCAGCAAGTTGTCGCTATAAAAGGAAGAGTGAAACTCGGGGGTTTTTGACTCTTAATCAGCAGGTTCGCGGTTCGAGTCCGCGATGGCCCACCAGTTAGATCAAGCACTTAGCTCATTTTGGGTTAAGTGCTTTTTTATTTTGGCATTGTTAATTAGTTTTTAACTTTTTATGGTTGTTATTTCAGATTATTAGAAACTGATTTTAGGCCCCCTGCTCTCATTCCTGCTGCCGCTGAACGCCGATCACCTTGCCCTGGATCAATACATTGCCGAAATCGTACCGTTTTGCCTTGTATCCTTTGTCTTTGTTTTCCGGCCGGAGTTCGATATTGTTTTTGCGCAGGAAGAACCGTTTCACGGTTGCTTCCTCATTGTTGAGCAGCGCTACTACGATTTCACCGTTCTGCGCATACTGGCGCGGTTCACAGATAACAAGGTCGCCCTCCAGGATGCCGGCGTCCTTCATTGAGTCGCCTTTGACGCGCAGGGCGAAAAGGAGGCGGCCCTTATAGACCTCGCGGTCAACCACAATTACGCCCTTCCATTCCTGTTGGGCGTATAGCGGCAGGCCCGCGGCTATCCGGCCGATAATCGGCACTTCCCGCCAGCGGTGCCGGGCCGCTACCTGATCCGGTTGTTTCAACAGGAAAATATCCCGGCTGTAACGACCGTTACGCTTGAGATAGCCCTTCTTCTCCAGGGTCTGGACAAACTGGGCCACAGCCGTATGGCTGATGTTAAGGTCGGCTGCCGCCTGCCGCAAGCTGGGCGTTCCTCCCTTGAGGTCAATTTCCCGTTTAAGGTATTCGAGGAAATGTTGTTGTTTCGGAGTGAGTTGTCGGCGCATGGTTAAAAGCCTTGACATCAACGATTAAATTACACACATTATATTTGTAACCGTTCAGAGGGGCCCCATATTTTGCAGACTCCTTAAGACTGTAATCGTTCTCAGGCGCTCCATATGGGCGTTAGCAGTGCGGCTCACTATATAAGTAATATGTGAGCCGGACTGATCACGTTCAGATGGAGGGCCTGTGAACGATTACTTATATTTTTTATTCTGATTATAACGGATTTGGGGGAGGCGATGGGTGATGGGTGGCATGGACAAACTTGTTTGTCCGTGTCTCCTTTTTGGCTCGGTGACCAGGCGATTTCATAAATGCGCATGACTCGAA
>JAYEJK010000007.1:0-3491 GCA_034660535.1 Thermodesulfobacteriota bacterium
ACAGACGACAGTCCACAGTCCACAGACGACAGTCCACAGTCCACAGACGACAGTCCACAGTCCACAGACGACAGTCCACAGTCCACAGACGACAGTCCACAGTCCACAGACGACAGTCCACAGTCCACAGACGACAGTCCACAGTCCATGGTCAACCGTCGACTGTGGACTATCGACTGTGGACTGAGAAAAACAAATGACAAAGGATCATGATGAAACAGGATAAATTATCTATAACCGTGGCCCTGACAGGGCAGCCTAATGTTGGGAAATCAACGGTTTTTAATATGCTTACCGGCATGAACCAGCATGTGGGCAACTGGTCGGGCAAGACAGTGGAAAAAAAGACAGGGACGGTTTGCAGCAACGGAAATACATATAACGTGGTTGACCTTCCGGGCACTTACAGCCTTACCGCCAACTCTCCGGAAGAGGCCATTTCGCGTGATTTTATCATCAATGAGAGGCCGGATGTGGTGGTGGCAATTCTAAACGCAGCGGCCCTTGAGCGCAATCTATACCTGGTGGCGGAACTGCTGCCCCTGAAAACTCCTCTCATCGTTGTCCTTAACATGATGGACGTGGCCGAAAAGGAAGGACACCGGATCAGTCCCGGAGCATTGGAAAAAGCCATAGGCGTCAGGGTTGTGTCGATGGTAGCGTCCAAAAGAAAAGGACTCCCGGAACTGATGCAGGCGATTGACGAGGTAGCTCACAAAGGAGACAATCTTTCTTGTGACCCCCCTGAAATCAGGCATGAGTATCTAGCAGCGCTAAAAGATATAACAGGCCGGATTGATGGACACCTTCCCGGCCATTATTCAAAGGATTGGATAGCCCTCAAATTGCTGGAGGGTGACGTGATGGTCAAAGAAATGATAAAGGAAAATCTTGGACCTGCCGGGTGGGGGCCTGTAGATGATGTCTTGCGTGAGCATAAAGACGCCATGCTAAAAGTGGCCGGTGACCGGTACGCGTGGATCGAAGACGTTTGCAAAAAGGCGGTCAAGCGTCCCGGGGAAAAACAGATGAGCGTGACAGCCAGATGGGATCGCTTTGCCACACACCCTGTCTATGGTGTCTTTATCATGTTGGGCATACTGGCCGTTGGGATGATTTTTACCAAGCGTATCGGGCTGAAAGTCACATGGGACTTCATGGACGTTCATCTCCCTGCGTTAAAGGCGGCCGCTGCCTCGTGGCTGACAAATGCGCCGCCCTGGGTGGCAAGTATGGTGGTGGACGGTCTTATCTCCGGTGTCGGCATATTGTTGATCTTTGTCGTATTTCTTACCATGTTTTATGCAGTACTCGGATTTCTGGAAGATGTGGGGTATCTCTCAAGGGTGGGCTTTATGATGCACCGGTTTATGAGCAAGATCGGGCTGCACGGCAAGTCATGCATGCCACTTTGCGTTGGCTTTGCCTGTAATATTCCTGGTGTTATAGGGACCCGGGTGGTGGAAACCGAACGTGCCCGTTTAATGACTATATTACTCACCCCTTTTATACCGTGTATAGCCCAGTTAACGGTCGCAGTGCTTCTCGCGCCTATTTTCTTCGGGTCTGATGCCGCGCCTTTTGTAGTTGTAGGGCTGGTACTCTTTAATATTGTGGTCCTGGGGCTGTCCGGCAAACTACTGAACAGGTTACTGCCGAACCGCGAGAGTCTAAGGTTCATTATGGAGCTGCCGCTATATCACTGGCCTAATCCCCGGACGATCGCAATTTTCGTCTGGCAGCACATGAAGCACTTCGTAGAAAAAGCAGGCACTGTCATAGTTGCCGCGACAATATTGATCTGGGCGCTTTCCTATTTTCCCCATGGTGATATGGACACGAGTATTCTGTCATCCATAGGGAAGTTTCTCACGCCGTTAGGCGAATTGCTGGGGCTGAACTGGCAGTTAATGGTCGCACTTTTTGCCTCCTTTCTTTCCAAAGAAAGCACGCTTGTATCACTGGGTGTATTGGTCGAGGATCCAAATTTTGTGACCGGGCTGCAGGCCATGCTGACCCCTGCCGCAGGGCTGGGATTCCTGGTTGTCAATATGCTGTTCATTCCCTGTATCACAACATTTGCTGTGATAGTCACGGAAACGAGATCGTGGAAGTGGTCATTATTGTGCGTAGGTTACTTGTTTGTCGTGGCCTTTGGCATGGGGATTCTGGTCTACCAGGTTGCAGGGCTGATTATTTAGCATTGGAAATTGGAGATAGTCGATAGTCCACAGTCCACAGTCGACGGTTGACCACGAACTGTGGACTATGGACTAATAAAAACCAATGATAAATGATAAATTCAAGGGGGTTTGGAAAGGGATTGCGTATGTCGTAACTGCGTTTGTAATATTAGAACCTGTGTGGATGCTGACACCCTTTGTGGGCTTCCTTTACGGATCGGTTTTAAACATCGGTTTTCTGGAATCCAGCAAGGCTACCTCATGGCTGCTCCTTTTTGTTTTTCCAACCAGGGGGTTTCTGGTCCCGGGTCTTGTTGTGGCAATAGCCGGGATCACCCTGTTTCTGATATGTGCCTTTCGGGTTTATTCCGCCAAAATCTTTAAAAAAGGCCTGGTCACAACCGGTATTTACAGGTATTTGCGACATCCCCAATATACGGGCCTGATTCTGGCCGGGGCGGGGCTTGTAATGATGTGGGGGAGGTTCATTGCCTATCTGTCTTTTTTTATCATGATTTACCTTTACTATTTGCTTGCAAGAAAGGAAGAGAATAGTTGTTGTTCCCGATTCGGGAAAACCTATGAGGACTATCGCAACAGAACCGTTGGCCTTCTTCCCGGCATGGACTTTTTTGCAGGTAAGATGGAGATGCCTGCCTTTTCCTCATGGCCTAAAGGGATGTTGATTTTTTTCGCTTTTTTGCTCACCGCAGGGTTTGCACTGGGAAGTGGCTTTACAATCATAAAGGCAAGGAAGGCTTTTTCTGCAGGCGTGCCTCTCATTCAAAAAGAAATGACAGTGAATGACAAAAAGCTTTTGGTGGTGTCACCCGGAATCCCTTTTGTGGACCAAAAGAAAGGACGGATGCATTTTAGATTCCGGATGAAAAATTTTTCCCCTGACAATTTCTTTCTTGCTTTGAAATCCTCAGAAAGGATCAGAGATCAACTTGCACCTTTTTGTGAAGCAGGGATGAACACGGTCTTGTTGATTTTTGAGCCTCGATTGAGTGTCATAAAGGAACAGGGCAACATCTTTTTTGATTTTTATATGGTTCCCATGCATGCAGACACAAAAGTACTTATGGGGAGGGAATCTAAAGGATTATCAGACGGAGACGGGCCATCAGGGACGGATGTGAAGCGTTTTATAGAAAGCCGGCAGGTCTTGGGTTTATTGAGGATTGAAAAGATGCAGGCAGGCGATGGCGCAGGGCCGGTAAAGGGTGATATCAGGGTGGTGACGGTAAGGGAAGATGAAGCTGTCAGGGCCCGCGTAGAGAACAAGGTGGATGTGCTTCTCAGCCG
>JAYEJK010000007.1:3591-6173 GCA_034660535.1 Thermodesulfobacteriota bacterium
AAGGAAAGGTAAATGGATTTAGACAAGATTAATGCATTTTTTGAGAGATTCGCACAAGTAACCCTTAAATATAAGATATTTGTTTTAATAGCTATACTTGCCGTCTTTGTCTTTTTTGTGGCTCATATACCAAAGATGACGATCATTACCTCATTTGAATCATTCTTTGTGGAAGATGATGAGGCGATCAGGACCTATGATGAATTCAAGAAGGAATTCGGAAATGATAAAACAGTTTATATCCTGGTTGAGCCCAGGCAGGGGGAATTATTTACCCTGGATAATATGGCAGTCCTGAAAAAAATAACCGAGGATCTCGAAAAGAATATTCCCTTCTTAGATGAAATTGTCTCCATAACCAATGCAGAATTTATTGAAGGACAGGAGAACACCCTGCGCGTATATGATTTAATGGTCGATTTTCCAAAAACTGAAAAGGAATTACTTCAAATCAAGAAGAAGATACTCGACCGTGAGATATATAGAGACAGCATCATTTCAAAAGATGGAGAAAAGACAGGGATCTTAATAAAATTGCTTCTGGAAGAAGATGATCCTGACTACGAGAAAAAGGTGGCACAAACGGTCAGGGAGGTTTTTGCCGGAGATGAATATCAGCAATTAAAATATCATGAAGTGGGCGCAGTCCTTTTTGATACTGAATTCCAGACCCATGTAAGAAAAGAGACCATGAAGTTTTTCAGGCTGTCGGTGATCCTGATCATGACCCTGTTATATTTCTTTATGAGAAGGCTGTATGCGGTATATGTCCCCCTTGCAGTGGTCATACTCTCGGTGGTTATGACCTTCGGGCTCCTGGCCATGACTACTTCCATGAAAGTGACATGCACTATCATCCTGCCACTTGTTGTCACTATAGGTGTATGCGATTCCATATATATTGTTTCCATGTTTCGGAAGTATTTCATTAATGCGGGAGAAAGAAAGAAAGCAATAGTACAGGCCATGAAAAAATGCGGTCTGCCCTGCCTGATTACAAGTCTGACAACCATTATGGGTTTTCTGGCGCTAAGCGCGGTCCCCATCATACCGGTTCGCGAGGCAGGACTCTTCTGTGCCTTTGGTACCGCCATGTGTTTCATCATGTCTATAACCTTAGGCATTATACTTCTCTCTTTTGGAAAGAACAAGGCAGACGAAAAGAAGTCTCAGATGGCCGTGAAGGAAGACATCTATCACAGGGCCATGACGAAACTGGCGGATATAAATATAAAATACAGGCGTTTAATCCTTGCCGGGGCATTGATCCTCACTTGTTTCTGTGTTTATGAGACATCCACTATTGTGACTGATAATAATTTCCTTGCCTATATGGGGGACGAATTTGAGGTAAAAGGCGATATCCAATACGTGGACAGCCGGATGTGCGGGAGCAGCACCTTGGAGGTTGTCTTTGATACAGGAGTCAAGGACGGTATAAAGGACCCTGAAGTGCTGCGCGAGATAGAGGGTCTTCAGAATTTTGCAAAAAAAGAGCCTCTTGTCATGGCCACATCTTCTGTTGTGGATGTCATAAAGACCATTAACAAGACCCTCCACAATGAAGACCCCGAATTTTACAGGATTCCTGAAACAAAGAATGAGGTTGCCCAATATCTCCTGCTTTATGAATCAAGCGGAGGCGAAAGACTGGACAAGGTCGTGACCTTTGATTACGAAAAGGCCAGGCTGATTTTAAGGACAAAGACAGTCGGTTCAAGGGATGCCCTGCCCTTTTACGAAAATATAAAAAATTTCACGGATAAACATATTAAAAAATCAAAAATTACAATTACCGGGGCCGACGCACTCAAGGTCAGGGTTATCGATTACATATTGCAGGCACAGATCACAAGCGTGCTTCTGGCATTCGGGATGATCACCATTATGATGATGATTGTCTTTGGGTCGATCCGAACCGGGTTGATTACCATGATACCAAATATATTTCCGGTTATTTTTATCCTCGGTTTCATGGGAATTACAGGAAGAAATCTGGGCATGATGAATGCGATGATTTCAGCAGTCGCCATAGGCATTGCGGTTGACGATACCATACATTTTTTCAGCCATTACCGCGAAGCCCGCCGGCATGCAAAGGATGTGACGGATGCCTTTTATACAACAATGCAGGAAGTGGGAAGGCCCATGTTTTTTACGAGTATGGCCCTTACGATCGGGTTTTCCGTGGTAATGATCTCTTCCATGAACAATGTGGCCGAATTCGGCGTCCTTATGTCACTGGCAGTTTTTGTCTCCCTCCTGTCCGACTTTTTTATTGGAAGCAGCCTGATATTGACACTCAAGCCGTTTGAACCGGGAGAATGAGCAGTTATCATTTAGTACCTTAGTGGTAATTTTCTTGTTTTTTCTGGCAGGAAATCAAAAAGGTGAAATATTTTTAAATAGTTACACGCAGCTGTTAAGGTACTTATCCAGGACCTTTAAAAATTCCAGATTATAACGGATTTGGGGGAGGCGATGGGTGATGGGTGGCATGGACAAACTTGTTTGTCCGTGTCTCCTTTTTGGCTCGGTGACCAGGCGATTTCATAAATGCGCATGACTCGAATCATTAAAGC
>JAYEJK010000008.1:0-21078 GCA_034660535.1 Thermodesulfobacteriota bacterium
ATCGTTTGAATGCTGCCGACAAGAAACGAGATATGAATTTTCACTTGCTACTTGAGTAGTATCGGTATATTCTGTTTTCAAAGCTCGATGATGTAATTAATGGAAAATTAATAAGTTGTGTAAAACTTATTTTCCTTTATCCGATCGAGCTTTTTTGTATTGTACTTTCTATTGTTTTATTTATTTTTATCTCTTTTTATGGCTCAGTGACCGAAATTAGGACAAACCCCCAACCTGTAACTCACAAACCGCAACCAACTTATTGTGAAAAAAATACAAGAAAAAGTTCTTAACGGACAACGCATTTCAGTGGATGAATGTCTGGCGCTGGCCACGGAGGCTGATCTGTACCGCCTCGGATTTCTGGCCGATGCCGTTCGAAAACGGCTGCACCCTGAACCGATTGTAACATATGTGATTGACCGCAACATCAATTACACGGACATCTGCATCTCGGCGTGTAAATTCTGCGCTTTTTTCAAGACACCGGATGATGAAGGCGGGTCTCTCCTCTCGTTTGAGGAACTGGGCGAGAAAATAGAAGAGACCAGGAAACTTAATGGAACGCAGATTCTGCTTCAGGGCGGACTTCACCCTGACAAACCATTAGAGTTTTATGAGGAGATGCTCAGATACATCAAAGAGAATTACGGCATCCATGTCCACGGATTTTCACCACCGGAAATCCGTCATTTTGCAAATATCTCAGGCATCTATGTCCGGGACGTTCTTATAAGGCTTATGAAGGCCGGGCTTGATTCCATGCCCGGAGGCGGGGCCGAAATCCTGGCTGACCGTGTAAGACGGGAGATAGCGCCCAGGAAATGTTCGGCGGATGAATGGATAGGTGTCATGGAAGAGGCCCATGGACTCGGAATGCTAACCACTGCAACCATGATGTTCGGCCACATTGAAAAAATGGAGGAGCGTCTGGAGCACCTGACCCGCATTCGGGATCTCCAGGACCGGACCGGTGGATTCACTGCATTCATCCCGTGGCCTTTCCAGCCGGCCAATACCGCCCTTGCCCATCTGCCCGGCACGACCGGGGTCTCCTATCTCAGAATGCTCGCCCTGTCCCGCATCTTTCTGGACAATGTTCCGAACATCCAGGCATCCTGGGTTACTCAAGGGGCAAAAATTGCTCAGATTTCCCTTTTTTTCGGGGCAAATGACTTTGGCAGCACCATGATCGAGGAAAATGTAGTCGCCGCGGCCGGGGTCAGTTTCAGGCTGTCCGAACAGGAGATTCGCAGTCTGGTCAATGGGGCCGGTTTTAAGCCGAAGCAGAGAAGGATGGATTATTCGCTGATCGAAAAGGAATAAGAAAGGGTTCAGGGTTTAGAAATTCAGAGGTTCAGGGTTCAAAGGTTGGGGAAATAACTACTTTTAACCTTTGAACCGGGAACCTGAAACGCTAAAGACACCAACCATGCAAAAAAAGACTGCGGCGCGTATAGGAATGGTCAATTTCATCAACACGGCGCCGTTGTACGATGTATGGAAGAGGACTGTGCACCGGCCTGAATGGCGGATTACAGAGGCCCCGCCCACTGCCTTGAACCGCATGCTTTTTAATAATGAGCTGGATCTTGGTTTCATATCATCCCATGAATACGCTGTCCATCCGTTTCAGTACAGGATCTTAAGCGATCTTTCCATAAGCGCCACAGGGGCTGTCGGAAGTGTCTTCCTTTTCTCCATGCTGAAACCTCATGACCTCTCCGGCAAAAGGGTTCTTTTAAGTTCCAAATCCAAGACATCCGCGGGGCTGACCAAAATTATCCTTGAAGAATTCTACCAAGTGACTCCCAGGTATATGTCAGGCGAAGTCCTTCCAGATTCCGGCACCCATCATTCGGATGCGGGAAATAAAACAGAGGAGAGGGTCAGTGCAGTACTTGCAATCGGCGACGATGCGATCCGGTTGGATTCTATAGGGGATTATCCTGTCAGGCTTGACCTGAGTGAGGTGTGGCGCCGACATACAGGTCTGCCGTTCGTTTTTGCGGTCTGGGCTGTACGGGAAGACTTTTTAACGAAACATTCTGATTGTGTGAATGAAATTCATCAGCAGCTTCTGTACTGCATTTCCACCGGAAAAAACGAGCTTTTCGAAATCAGCCGCAGAGTGGCGCCAAAAATACCCATGTCCCAGGATGACTGTTTCGCGTACCTGAGCGGCATTGAATACGACCTGAAGCCTGACAAACAAAAAGCGCTAAATCTCTTTTTTGAATATCTTATAAAAAGGGACGAGGGGGCGCCGGATGCCCTTCCCTTAAAGATCTGCTGATCGTTTTACCCAACCTTCAGCCTAACCTACCTTAGCAGTTACCTGATTTCTTATACTTATGAACGTGCAGCAAGACAAAAAAAACTTTGTCAAGGCAAAATTCTCATCCATCAGTTCAAGGTATGATCTTTTAAACTCGTTGTTGAGTTTTCAGATCGACCGATACTGGCGCTGGGTCACAACCAGGGAGTTGAAGCGGTTCCCGTCAGGCGCGACACTGGACCTCTGCGCAGGGACCTTGCCCCTTTCACTTGAACTGACAAGGCAGGCACCTGAAAGACAGGTCGTGGCAATTGATTTTTGTGAGGATATGCTCCGCGCAGGAATTAAAACCCTGCCCCGGGACAATCGCAGGCCAAGGATCTCCCCTGTCTGCGGGGATGGTGAGGAAATACCGGCCCTGGACAACAGGTTCTGGGGGATTACCGTAGCATTCGGGGTCAGAAACCTGGCAAATACTCAGAAGGGGCTCTCTGAGATGCTGCGTGTATTGAAACCCGGCGGCAAACTGTTGATACTTGAATTCTCCCGCCCAAAGAACCCATTTATAAAACCGGTTTACAATTTCTATTTAAACCGGGTGCTGCCAAAGATTGCCGGTCTGGTATCAGGGGACAGGGAAGCATACGAATATCTGGCCAGTTCAATTGCAGGGTTCTACGAACCGGTTGAACTCCTTGCCATGCTGGAAAACGCCGGATTTGCCGAAACATATTGCAGGCCTCTTACAATGGGAATCGTCACTTTATACGTGGGTGTGAAATGAGTAGACGCATTATTCTTGCCGTTACAGGCGCAAGCGGAACATTGTATGCAATTGAATTCCTGAAGCTTGCGCATGAAATTGACGTCCAAGTCCACGCAATTATCTCTGATGCGGGCAGGAAGGTCATGGGACTTGAACTTGGTATGGAACCAGGGGATTTAAACGAATATGTGGCGAAATGGTATGATGTCACTGATTTCACAGCCCCCATGTCAAGCGGTTCCAGCGATTTCCACGCAATGGTCGTTCTGCCGTGCACAATGGGCACACTTGCAGCCATCTCAAACGGCCTTTCCTCCAACTTGATCCATAGGGCCGCGGATGTCACATTAAAGGAACAGAGGCCTCTTCTGTTAGCCGTGCGAGAGACACCCTTTAACCGCACCCATTTAAACAACATGCTGAAGGCACATGATGCGGGAGCTATCATCTGTCCGCCAATGCCGGCATTCTATCACAGGCCGAAAAGCCTTGTAGAAACGGCGCACACATTTGCCGGACGTATCGGAACTCTGCTGGGCCTTGAAGTGCCCGGCCGGAAAAAGTGGAACGGCCTGGAGGATTAGTGCCTTAGTGGTAATTTTTTTGTTTTTTGTACCCCTCAGGGGGGTATTGAAAATAGTCCAGGACCTTTAAAAATTTCTAGTTTATCTGGGTTAGGGAAGTGATTAAAAAAATCGCCATACTTCTTGAAATGATAAAATTCAAGCACACTCTCCTTGCCATGCCGTTTGCCCTTATAGGCGCATTCCTGGCCCAGCGCGGGGTGCCCGACGCGATTGTATTCGTCTGGGTGGTCCTGGCAATGGCAGGAGCCAGGACATGCGCAATGGGTTTTAATCGCATAGTTGACCTTGAATTTGACAAAAAAAATCCCAGGACCGCGAACAGAGCGCTTGCAACCGGGGCTGTTAAAACAGGCGAGGCATGGGCCATGGTTGTTATTTCGGCAATTCTCTTTTTCTTTGCCTGTTACAGTCTTAATCGCTTGACCCTGTACCTTTCGCCGTTTGTTCTTGGACTTACCCTGTTTTATTCGCTGACAAAGCGTTTCACATGGCTGTGCCACGTAGTCTTGGGACTGGCCCTCGCATTCTCGCCTCTGGGCGGTTATGCGGCAGTAAAAGGGACCCTTTCCGGATATCCCTTTGTGCTCTCTCTTGGAGTGCTGTTCTGGGTAGCCGGCTTTGATATGGTATATGCGTGTCTGGATGCGGACTTTGACAGGAAGATCGGACTTTCCTCAATGCCGGCCCGGTTCGGCAGAAAAAATGCTTTCAGGCTGGCCGTGTTTTTCCATATGCTTGCCTTTGGGTTTTTCACGGCAACAGGATTAACGGCCCGCTTGAATTTCTTTTTCTACATCGGAATCGCCTTTACAGGTTTTGCACTCTTTTATCAGCACTTTATGGTGACACCCAAGGATTTATCCAGGATCCAACTTTCCTTTTTCACCTTAAACGGACTGATCAGCCTGACCCTTTTTGTCGCAACCTGGCTCTCGCTGGTAGTCCAGGCCGTCTAAATACGCCAATCTCCTTTGCCCACTTTTTGGCCCACTCTTTTTTGCTCCAAGGTGCATTACGCGCTTTTCCAGAGGCTGAGCCCGAAATCCATACTTTTTTCCAGCTCCAATTTCAGCTTGTCACTCTCATTATAGCCCATACGGCGTGCGAGATAACGGAATGTCCTTGATTCCACATCCGGAATAAAGAGGTCCTTGGCATTGCCGCGAACCACCCGAAGGGCATCAATTATTCGCCGCAAACACTGGTATGCATCGCGTATATTGATTGCCGGCTCATCGTGGACCAGCCCGGCATCCCGTAGTTTGGACAATGCAAGTATCGTATTGGTTTCATGGATATTTTTTAGTTTTTGTCCATGTTCAATCTGCAAGGCCTGGATGAAATATTCAAGGTCTACGAGTCCGCCGGGGCTGTATTTTACGTGTAACTTACTGTCTCCTGCGAGTTTTTTTGCCTGGCGAGCCCGGAGATGCCTGATATTTTCGTAATCCACCGGCAGGCCGGAATAGACAAACGCATCTCGGGCTTTCAGAATCCTTTGGACAAAACTCCTCGCTCCGGCAATTGAACGAAGTTTGACCAGAGCCAATCGTTCAAATTGTTGAGCTGGGCCCTTCTGAGAATAGTAATTGGAGAAGGCATTCAAACTGCTTGCCAGACTCCCTTTCTCACCATATGGACGCAACCTCAGGTCTATATGAAAAATGCCATCCTGCCTGGATTTGAGATTTCGCATAAAAAGCCGCACCAGCTTTTCAAAGAAAGAGGAGTTGTTAATTTTTTCAGCACCCTCTGTCTCTCCACTGCCTTCATAAACAAAAAACAATTCAATATCCGAGGCAAATCCCATCTCCATTCCACCGTACTTGCCGGCGGCCGGAACCGCAAAGTGACATAGTCCTCTTTTTTCAAGCTGCGGCCGGCCAAAACGTCTGACAAGCTGTCCGTAGCTGAGTAAATAAATTTGGTGAGAGCAAAAAGAAAGCCGGGCGTCTTTTCAGATACGATCTTCAGAATTGAATAGTTACCGGCAAAAGCCTGTGTTTTGGGGGCCTTGAACGGCCTGGAAGGTGTTACCGAGAGCGTCTATAATTTTTTCCCGTGCCGACTCAAAATTTCCAGCAGCGGCTTCTCTGATCAACTTACGGAGATCATCTTGAAAATCCTGCCAGAATTCTTTGGCGTCCCTATCGGTCACATGCCATTTTACCGAAAAAATATTGAGAATCTTTTTGGTGGCCTGGGATCTGAGTGGAGCCCACCTGGGCCGGTTTGAAAAGATAGAGAATCACGGCATTTCTTTGATCTATTTACAATGCATTCACTCGGAGAGGTGAAGGGATAAATGGTGTATCGGTTTCGTTTAAGGCAGCTTTGTCGCGCTTGCACTTTGACAGCTCACATGAATGTCCCTATAAGATGTCCTTATTATTTGCCCTTGATATTGGGGTAAAAATATGGCAGAATAAACAAAAAATGGGAGGGTGATATGCTGGTTCAGACCAAAGTGCAGATTGACGCAAAAGATCATGAATTCATCAAGAAAATGTATAAGGACTTTCACTATAGAAGCCTTAGTGAGTATATGCGAAAGGCTATCAACGCCAAAGTGAAAGAAGACCGCAAAAAACTTCGGGAACTTAAAAGGATGGAAGCCATGGAGATGATCGGTAGAGCACCATATGATAACCTTTTAGAATCGATAGAAGGGGAAGACTTTGAAAACCGGTGAAATCTATTGGGTAAATCTTGATCCAACCATCGGGGATGAAATCAAAAAAAGGCGGCCCGTAGTTGTCTTGAACGGTGGTCATGACAAGCATCTCAAACTTGCAATTGTTTTACCTATTACTGCCTGGAACCCTTATTGGGAGGAAAACCCGTTTTTTGTTTCTCTGGAACCCGGTTCAGACAATGGCCTTGAGAAAAAATCGGTGGTTGACTGTTTTCAGATTAGGGCCATTAGTCATAAGAGATTTGCGGAAAAGATCGGAAAGATCTCAAACGATGGAATCCACCTTATAAGAAAGTCAATTGCCCTGATTCTCGATATTGAACCGGAACATTGCGAGTTAGAGGATTAGAAACGTTGGTAGGTTTTAAAGGTAGCCGATCACGGGTCAGCAGTGATTTTCACGTATCATTTTTATCATTTTAAATATTGGTTCCACTGACAGAAAGGCATCCACCACTTCCGGCGCGAAATGTGTGCCTTTGGCATTGACGATTATTTCTGTTGATTTTTCATGTGAAAAAGCATTTTTGTAACTCCTTTTTGATGTAAGGGCGTCATAGACATCAGCCAGGGCGACTATTCTGGTCGAAAGAGGTATTGCCTCACCCTGAAGCCCCATGGGATATCCTGAACCATTCCATTTTTCATGATGGTAGTAAGCAATCGCTTTGCCTAATGCGAGAAATGATTGCCCCTCGACCTGTTTTTCAATGGCCGAAATGGCATCTCCCCCATAGATCGTATGACGTTTTATTATCTCAAATTCCTTGTCTGTCAGTTTCCCTTTTTTTTGCAGTATAGAATCCGGAATCCCCACCTTGCCGATATCATGAAGAATGGCGGAAAGGTATATATCGTCGATATATCGCGGGGTAATATAGTATTTGTATTCTATTTTCTTTGACAGTTCCACGGCGATTACCCTGGAATATTCACGAATTCTCTCCAAATGGCTGCCCGTGTTTTCATCCCGGTATTCAGCCAGTTTTGCCAATCCGAGGATGGTGCCGATTCTGGCATGTTGGACATCTTTAATAGAATTTATCAGTTCTTTTTCCAACCTCTTTCTGTCGGTTATATCCCTGATCACCATTTGGAATTCGGATCGGTTGTCTTCTTTTTTTATGCTTTTCGCGTTGCATTCCACATCAAGAACTTTGCCTTGCTTAGTTACAAGTCTGAATTGAAAATCCATTACAGTATCAACATCCGCCAATTTTGCCAGCATCTGCTCTTCCACCAATAGAACGTCATCAGGATGAATCCACTGTTTGAACATCATATCCTGCTCATTGGATCCGGAGACATTGAAAGTTGTATGAAAAAGGGGATTTGCTATGAGAATTCTGTCATTATCATCAACCAGAATGACAATATCGACAATATTTTCATACAGCTCGCGATAGCGCAGCTCCGATTCTTTCAGATTTGTAAAAAGAGTGGCATTTTCCAATGAAATTGCAATTTGTGTGCTTAATATTTTGAGCATTTCCAGACGTTCGACCGTAAACGCTCCTGTTGAAAGATTATTTTCCAGGTAAAGGACTCCGACAAGTTGAGATTTATGTATAACAGGCGCGCACAACACGGATTTGGGTCGATTTTTAACTACATAAAGGTCTTTTGTGAAATTGCCCTCCCCGGCGGCATTGCCGAGAACCACGAATTCCAGAGTTCGGATCACATAATTAACAATAGATATGGAAAGTTTATTGCTTTCTTCCATGGGAACAGACTGGAGCACAGTGACATCTTCCTTTGCCAGTACGCCTTCAGCTTCTATCTGAAGTTTACCGTTGGATTTCAGAATCAAAAAACCCGTCTCTGCCCCTGCGTTTTCAATCACTATTTTCATTAATCGTTTCAGTAGATTCTCAAGCACAATTTCACCGGAAATCGCCTGCGAGGCCTTCATCACCGAGGCGAGGTCCAGGCCGGCATCCAAATCAGCGCTCGTTCGAGATGTAAGATTAACAACCTTATCAGCATGCAGATCTAAAAAAATCGGCGTCCCGGCAAATAAATGACCGTACCTGGCATCCAGATCCTTCAGCTTGGCCGAGGCATTCCAGCGCAGATAACAACTACGGGCGTCCCGGATAAAAGCGCCGGCTAAATTGTTTTTCCCATTATCCTCATAAAACCTTGCAGCCAACTCATTGGCCAATGCTTGTTCGTTGATATATTCATGTTCCTTGGCGAGATTAATGGCCTGATCATAGTAATCGCCAGCTTCTGTATAGTGATTTTGAACCCGCCTTAGCTCTGCTTTAACCAGATAATATTTATGCAGATGATTCATAGGCGCATGATTGGCCCATTTTTTCATTTTTTTCTGATTGGCAGTCACTTTTTTGAGGATCTGTTTTTGTACGGACTTATCCGAGTCGGAAAATACCGCAAGCCGGGCCAGGGAGTCGTAGAAATGGAAGAGGGGAACAAATATCAGGCCAACAGCGCCATCCTGGTACATTTCTGTATTTTCTATATCTTCTACAGCCTTTAAGTAATCGCCGAACATATAACTTAAAAAAAATTTACTAAAATATAATAAATAAAGAGTCGTTCTATCCTTTGCTTGCAAATGAAGAGGAAGCATTGCCTGTTCATTATAAATTTCGCCGTTCAGAGAGCATGGATTTTTTGACTGTCCCGTCAAGTTGGCAAGTGTCTGACGAAAAATCGCATGCACATAATAGGATGTTTCATGTTTGAGGTTGCCGATAGCATCCCTGTATTGAATAATACTCTGTTCAACAGAGGACAGCTCAATGCCTGAACAAAATGAATGATAAAAGCAAAAAAATGCACAAAAACCGGCATATTCAAAATCGCCGACTTCCAGTCCGCTTTGAAAGGCGCTGGATAAAGGCTTAATGGTTTCCTTTACATGCCTTTTCCAATGTACAATAAAAGCATTTACCATATGATACGTCTTGGCCTTTTTCGCCTCTGTTCCAAAACGTCTCAATACATCCAATGCGAGCAGGCCGAAACGGTAACCAGAGTCAATATTTCCCAGAACTCCGCAATGAATCATTCCATACACGGCGTATAAAAAGGCGGATTCCGGGGCACTACCGCTTTTAACCGACAGTCTTACTCCTTTAAACACAATGAGCGGCAATAATTCCGGATCGGCAAAATAGGCGGCAGAGCCTGCGCTTGATATTATTCGCAGGGCCGCCGACTTGATCGGATCATTTATCTCGGGCAATTCGGCTAATTCATCGATTTGTTTTCCGAGCATTGACATCTTGGCTCGTATAAGTTCAAGCAGAAGCTGAAATTTATTCGGCTTTTTGGGAAAACTTATTCCAAGCATTTTCAGAACATACAATGCGGTGTCAACAGCTTCAAGTAGCTTGTATTGTGCCTTAGATGCCTCGATTTTTACTTCATAAACCTGCACCCTATCTAATAATGTTCGCCCCCGATCCAGGACAACCTGCGCAAATTCATCCATCTCGCTAAACCGTCCGCAGAGATATGCGGCTTCAGCGGTTTCAACATAGAGCGCCAGAGTTAAATCATACTGCCTATCCCAACTTTCCTCTCCCAGTACCCGGATACCTGCCCGGAGATAATTAAATGCCGATTCCCAGGCCGCAGATGCCTTTGCCTTCCTGCCCGCTCTCTGATTCAAGTGTGCGAGGTCGTCTTTTACGGTCTGTTGATCAATAAGTTGATGGCCCGGATTCAACTGATTGACAATATCGAAAATATTCTCTTCCCATTGGCCGGCAGGAATATTTTCGAGCATAAATTGCCCGATTTTCAAATGTATTGATTGCTTTTCAGTCTCTGAAATGAGGGAATGGACCACTTTTTGAATACGATTATGCCGGAACCGATAGCCGATTGTTATTCCTTCCTCCATGCCCTTTCCTCCCGAATCAATCAGTTTATAATCTTCTCCGATCGGCATCACCAGACCTTCCTCCATGGCATCCTGCAGGGCATCGTAAATGTCTTTTGCTGATTCATCACAAATCGCTGCCAGTGTCAGCAAATCGAACTCGTTGCCGATACAGGCCCCCGACTGCAGAACATATTGCGTCTTTTTTCCAATTTTTTGAATCTTTCCAGTCAGCAGATCAACGACATTATCTGTGATTCCCCTGGCCTGAATCCGGTCAATATCCCACTGCCACATGCCCTGTTCCCTATTGAACTCCAACAGGTTTTCTTCATAAATCGACCGCAGAAACATCTCTGCAAAGAATGGATTTCCACCTGTCTTGCGTATTAAAAGTTCAGCAAGCTGCTGTACATGGTCATTACCGGCGGACAACGAATCAATAACCATCCGGCAAATATCCTCCAACTGTAACGGAGGAAGGGGGATTTGATTAACAACAGCGGCCTCTTTTTTAAGATTGTCAAGAGATATCGTCAATGGATGGTCCGGACCGACCTCATTGTCACGAAAGGCGCCTATTAAGAAAAGACCGTTCAACCTCTCATCCGTCATTATCAATTCCATCAGCTTCAGGGAGGCAGTGTCAGCCCATTGCAGGTCATCGAAAAATAAAACCAGCGGATACTTCGGCTGTAAAAATATCCTGATAAAATCTCGAAATACCAGATTAAATCGATTCTGCGCCTCGATCGGGCCTATTTGCGCTACCGCGGACTGTTGTCCGATGATCATCTCAACTTCAGGAATCACTTCCGCAATAACCGAGGCATTTGGACCCAGGGCTTGTAGAATCTTATTACGCCACCGGACAAGCGCTGAATCGTCTTCCCATAGAATCCGGCTGATCAATTCCTTGAAAGCATTCAAAATGGCCTTATAAGGAATATCACGTTGAAATTGATCAAACTTACCTGAAATAAAATACGCATTCTGAAGAGTTATCCGCCTGTTGACCTCCCTTATAAGCGATGTCTTGCCTACGCCTGAGTATCCAGTCACCATAAGGGCTTCCAACCCTCCATCCGATACGCGATCAAAGCCGTCCATAATGGCTTTGATTTCGCTTTCTCGACCATATAACTTGTGAATAATATGAAATTTTTCGGAAATATCATGCTGTGCCAAAAAAAAGAACTTGATTTTGCCGAATACCTGCAACTGATTTAACGATTTCTCAAGATCCTTTCGTATGCCACGGGCGCTCTTGTACCGGTCCTCTGCGTTTTTTGACATTAATTTCATTATAATGCCGGAAACAACCTCTGGAATTTCCGGGTTCAGCTTGTGCGGAGCTATTGGGTTCCGGGCAATATGGGAATGAACAAGTTCCAACGGATCGCCGGTTGTAAAGGGCAATCTCCGGCAGATAATTTCATAAAAGGTGACTCCCAGGGAATAAAAATCCGTGCGAAAGTCCAGGCTGCGATTCATTCTTCCGGTTTGCTCCGGAGAAATATAGGCCAGGGTGCCTTTCAGGGTGTTTGGATCCTTCAGTTCAGTATCTTCATGAGAAAGGAGAGTGGAAATACCAAAATCGATGATTTTCAACTGCCCTGTTTCAAGATTGTATACGATATTTGATGGATTGATGTCCTTGTGGGTAATGCTTAAGGCGTGAATCCCTTCAAGGGCTTTTGCAATCTTGCCGGCAATGACAAGGAATTCCTCCAGGGAATATGTTTTACCAAACAGCAACTTATTTAAGGATTCCCCTCCAAAGTCATTGAATACGATTGCCAGACTATTATTATATTTTTCAATGGCAAGAGAGCGGTTGGCGGTTTCGGCATCAAGGATTCGCGTGATATTGTATTCATGTCTGAATGTGGCAAATTTTTCCGGTTCAGGATAGTCACCCTTTAATATTTTAAGAATTACGGGCAGATTGTCCTTATTCCGTCGTCCACGATAGATCAACGTATCAGCGCTTTCAAAAATTCTACTGACGGATTGGTAATCAGCAAAGTTAAACATGAAAATAATTCTCTGTTTTGTATTTATTTTTTAACGTTTTTTGTGCCATACTAATAATAGTTTACACTATTTAGATATCCTATTCAAATATCCGACAAAATGTGATTTTTCCGTTTGTCTCCTTTATTGTATTTTATACACTTTTTCTTAGTCGGCAACCATGATTCGGTGGGCACAGCACACCCTGCAATGCTGCTCTGAACGGACGTGAATGGTTACCAAAGGAACAAGCATAAAAAAATTCAAAGTTCAAAATTGAATGTTGGACGTTTGATGTTCAACGTTCATCCGTTCATCTCTACGATTGAACCTATGAACCGTAACAAAAAAAAGGAACTCTATGTCATCAAATACCCCCATCGCTGTTATCGGAATAGCCTGCCGGTATCCGGACGCACGTAATCCCAGACAGCTCTGGGAAAATGTTCTGACCCGCCGCCGTCAGTTTCGTCGACTCCCAAACCAGCGACTGCCATTAAATGATTATTATTCACCCGACCCCAACGCGGCAGACAAGACATATGGATACCGAGCGGCATTAATCGATGGTTTTGATTTTGACTGGGCGTCCCGGCGTATCCCCTTTTCTACATTTAAGGCTACTGATATTGTTCATTGGCTGGCCTTGGAAATCGCTGACAAGGCCCTTGCCGATGCCGGTTATACCCGAGAAAATGTTCCCCATGAACGTACCGGGGTTATTGTGGGCAATACCCTGACAGGAGAACAGACAAGGACAAATACAATAAGGCTGCGTTGGCCTTATGTCCGCCGGGCATTTTGGACCGCCGGCCATTTAAGAGGACTGTCTCGTGAACAGATAATGGAGGTTGAGACTGCTTTTGAAGCGATTTTCAAATCCGTCTTTCCCTCTATCAATGAAGATTCCCTGGCCGGCGGGCTTTCCAACACCATTGCCGGTCGGATTTGCAATTTTTTTGATTTACGTGCAGGTGGATACACAATTGACGGCGCCTGTTCATCATCCCTTCTTGCCGTGGCCACCGGCGCCACCGGCCTGGCAAATGGTGATCTGGATCTGGCCCTGGCAGGAGGCGTTGACATCAGTCTGGATCCTTTTGAGCTTGTCGGTTTTGCAAAAACCAACGCTTTGACCAAAAAGGACATGACGGTTTACGACCGCCGGGGGAGCGGCTTTATTCCGGGTGAGGGTTGCGGCTTTACAGTTCTTAAACGCCTGGAGGATGCCGAAAGAGACAATGATTACATTTATGCGGTACTCCATGGCTGGGGTATTTCTTCGGACGGGGGAGGCACAAGCATCACGGCCCCGAATGCCAAAGGCCAAGCCAGGGCTTTGGAAAATGCCTATGCTGATGCCCCTTACACTATTGAAACTCTCAAATTTATAGAGGGGCATGGGACAGGGACCACTGTCGGCGATCAGGTGGAATTGGAGGGTATCTCCCTGGTCATGGATAACAGTGTCGGAGCATCGAAACGAACCTGTGGAATGACCTCCTTGAAATCGATAATCGGCCATACCAAGGCCGCCTCAGGAATAGGAGGATTTATTAAGACTGTGATGGCGGTCAATCGCCGTGTTCTGCCGCCCATTGCCGGATGCAGATATCCCCATCCGGTTTTTGATACTAAAGCCGGTTGTCTGTATCCCGTTTTGCAAGGTGAGATCCGCAATGAATCAGAAAGCCTGCGGGCCGGCGTATCCGCCATGGGATTTGGAGGCATCAACTGTCATATCACACTTGAGTCCGGCCATGCGCCGAGTCCGCTCCTGAAACCGGCCATTGAGGAAAGGTCACTCTTAATCTCAAATCAGGATACTGAAGTCTTTGTGCTTAGCGCAGATTCAGTAACTGAGCTTGAAAAAAAGGCCAAGGACCTTCTTGAGGTCTCAAAAGGTATGAGCATTGCCGAGCTTGCTGATCTTGCCGCAAAAACCGCGCAGGAGGCAGACCTGAAAAACAACAGCCGAGCTGCGGTCATAGCCGGGGAACCGGATGAATTAAGCCAACGGCTTGAGCAGCTCATACTGATGATTAAGGAAAAATTCCCAAAGGCGGGTGGCATGTCGTGTGACCCGGACCGCATAATTCTGCTGGGCAATGGAATGAAGCAGCCACGTATAGGCCTGCTTTTTCCTGGTCAGGGTTCCCAGAATCTCAATATGGGCCGAATGCTGGTAGAACGTTTTCCCTGGGCCGGAGACATGGCGGGCCAGGCGGGCCAATGGCTTGGTGAAAAAGGTTCGGACTTAATCTATAAACATCTTGACCGGGCTGTATCACCTGAACAAATTGACACATGGTTTGATTTACTGTCACAGACTGAAAACGCCCAACCTGCAATCTGTTTCGCTTCCGTGCTCTGGAATCGGTTTTTGCAAAAAATGGGAGTCAATCCCGTGGCCGTAGGTGGTCACAGCCTGGGAGAATTAACAGCCTTTCATGCGGCAGGCGCTTTTGATGTTCCCGATCTGATTCGAATTGCCGCAATCAGAGGACGGGCCATGGCGCTTCCCGGCGATCAGGCCGGCGCCATGGTCAGCCTGCAGTGTTCTCGTAATGAAGCGGAATCAATTCTTGAAAAGGTTGCCGGTTATATCGTATTGGCCAATATCAACGGCCCAAGCCAAATAATTTTATCAGGAGAACGGGCAGCGGTTGAAAATGCTATTCAAATCGCTGCCGACAAAGGAATTAAGACTTATAGATTAAAAGTTTCCAACGCCTTTCATTCCCGTTTGGCTGCAAGGGCCGCCGAAGTCCTGGCAGTTGAAAAAACATTGGATAGAACCCTTTCGGAACTGAAAGTTAAGCTTTTTTCAAGTGTGAGCGGTCAAGAGATAAGGCCGGGTCTTTCCCTGAATAATCATTTTGCAAACCAGGTACTGGCCCAGGTTGACTTTGCCCGCATGATTACATCCATGGCCGAGGCCTGCGATTTATTTCTTGAAGTCGGACCAGGCCATGCGCTTACCGGTTTAACTAACAAAATTACCGGCAAAGACGGCCCGGTTTGCCTGCCTGTTGAATCAAAACCATTGCATGACCAGGATTTAAACATTGTCTTGGGTGAGCTTTTTATTCGCAAAGTCGATATCCATTGGGAAACAATTTATGGAAAAAGATTGATCCGTCCATTTACCCCGCCTCGAGAAAAATTATTTATCGAAAATCCCTGTGAACATCCTTTTGAAGATTCGGTTGAAATTCCTTTGCCTTTACAGACCTCGTCAGCCGGTGTGATTGACAGTCTAATCACCGGCCTTGTCGGTGTGCCCGGCGAAGAAATTGCATCATACATGCGGTCCAGGGGGCCTTTTCTGGCGCAAGTCATCCGGGCTGACATGAAATACACGGTTCCTTCCGATATCAAACTTAAGCCGACCGTGCCCCCGGGAAAACCGCCGGCCGCCAAGCCGCGTATCGATACGCGGGAAAATGCCGAGGCCCTGCTGCTTGCCCAGGTTGAGGAAATCACCGGCTTTCCCCGAAACAGCCTGAGCCTTGAAATGCGTCTTCTTGATGACCTTAACCTGGATTCCATCAAAGCAGGTGATCTGATTGCACGAACAGCAAAAAAATTGGGTATTGAAGGAGACGTTGAATCGCTTGACATGGTCAATGTCAGCCTGGCCGAAATTCTGGACAAGTTCACCGAATTCATAAACAAAAAATTTCCAATGGAACAAAATGGGGAAGAACCGGTTTTTCTTGAGATTGTTCTTGATCAGACATCTCGGATTACCGGTTATCCCAGAGAAACCCTTGATGCCGATTCACTGATCGAAAAGGATCTCAATATTGGGAAAGATATGCTGAAAACACTGCTTCAGCGCGTGGCGGCATTAAAGGAAATTGAGATACATATTGATCTGGAACCGTTTCGAGAACGCAGTCTGCGGCAACTTGCAGCTATCCTGGACAGGATATCGGCCCATCAAAAACCAATTATTGCCGGCCCTGAAAAAGCTGAAACCTGGGTTAGAGAATTTGCAATTGACCTTGTGGAACAGGAGACCACTCCTTTCCCTGAGTGGTGGGGCAATCGTCGTGAGGACGACCGGCACAGTGCCAAAAGTCTGATTATAAGTGATCAGGAAACCGCACTCATTGCCGAATCTCTGCATGACGGTCTGTATCGACTCGGCGCATCGGTACGAACCGCAACCTATAAGGATACAAGAAAGGAAGGCCTGGCCTGCGACGCATCTTACTCTCTTATAATAGCCATCCTTCCCCATACGCCGGCTGCAGATTCAGATGCAGCCACACTACAAAACATAATTAAACGTCTGGCCATCCTGTCTTCTATTCCGCCGGCTTCCGAGGCCCCGCGACGTCGTACCACAGTCGCCTATATTCAGTTTGGAGGCGGGTATTTCGGTGCGCATGAAAAATTTTCTCATCTCAATCAGTGCTGCGCCGTTGCCCTGGCAGCAACCATTCACCTGGAGAGAACCGATCTGCGAGTCAGAGTTCTTGATTTTTCTCCGGCCATTGAGGTGAAGAAAATCGCTGAGAAGACCATTGAGGAAATCAGCGCGCCCAAGCCTTATATCGCGGCGGGCTTTGATTATAAGCTCAGGAGACGGATCGCAAGATCGCGGTTGCTGCAGCCGGCTGCTTATAATACCAGACAACTTACATGGTCTTCCAAAGATGTAATCCTGGTCACCGGCGGCGCCAAAGGCATAACAGCATCATGCGCCTCAGGTCTAGCTCGGGCGACCGGGGTCCGGATGGCCCTGATAGGACGTTCGCCTCATCCGGATATCAAACCGGACACTAGCGCTGGAAAGGATATCTCAATTACTCTTAAGAAATATACGGACAGGGGGCTTGTAGCTCGATATTACAGTTGCGATGTTGCCGACCGAAAATCCGTTGCCGCGATTGTCAAACGGATACAGGAAGAAATGGGGCCGGTGACCGGAGTGATTCACGGCGCAGGACTCAATGTTCCCTGTCTTGTCAGCCGGACTACGGTCGAGAATACACTCACGGAAGTAAGTCCCAAACTGTTGGGCGCTCTGAACTTGATTTCCGTTTTTAAAAATGCGCCTCCAAAAATTATTGTCGGATTAACTTCTATCATCGGGATAACAGGCATGGCTGGAAATGGCTGGTATGGTTTTTCCAACGAAGCCTTGGATATAGTCCTGCGCCGTTTTAAAGCTGATTATCCGGAAACCCGTACCCAATCCATTGCCTACTCGGTCTGGGGGGAGGAAGGAATGGGGGTCAGACTGGGCAGCGTAAATGGTCTGAAAAAAATGGGTATTGACGCTATCCCGACCAGGGAAGGAGTTAATCGTTTTGTCAACCTTTTTCTAAATGATCCGGGTGACCACCAGGTGATAGTTACAGCCAGGGTCAGCGGTCTTGATACCTGGAATTTCGAGGAACCGGCACCGTTGGAAAAGGCCAGATACCTGGAAAAACCCGTTATGGTTGTTCCGGGCGTTGAATCTGTTTTTAAGGCCCGTTTAACCCTGGAACAGGATCCATACCTGAAAGATCATCTGTTCAACGGTTCTTATCTGATGCCCGCGGTTTTCGGTCTCGAGGCAATGGCTCAGGCCGTTGCCCATGCCACCGGAGAAAGGGACTTCAGCCGAGTGCGGATAAAAAACATTAAACTTGAACGACCGATTACCGTGGACCCGGAGACCGGAACCGAAATCGTCATTCGGGCTGAAGTGGAAGAACGGAAACAAGATTCAACAACCAGGGTGATTCATGCTGCAGTGGCAAAATCCTCTACCGGAATCAAAGCAGACTATTTTTCCGCTACCTTTGAGCTTGGTTTGACGGATAATCCGCCGAGATATGAAATCACCATACCGGACTCCCCACTTGCTGTTCAGCCGGTGCCGGACCTCTATCGCAAAGACTTGTTGTTTCAGGGGCCTCTTTTTCAACGCATTGAACAGGTTCTGTCTATTGAGGCAATCGGGGATAATGCTGAACACGCCTCATTTAAAACAATGATCGCGGATCATGAAACAGCGGCTGAGACAGCCTTCCCAGACCCAGGACATCGTTATCTGTTTCTGGGTGATCCCTTTTTCCGTGACTCGCTGCTTCAGTCCGCATTTCTGCTTGTACCAAAGGCAAGATCTCTGCCTGTTTATATTGAAAACCTGGATATCTACCCATGCGTTGACAAAAGGCCTGCAATAATTTCAGCAACCGCGCAACTTGAATATTTTAAAGGACAGGAGATCAAGGATAGAGTCGTAGCTGTGGATAAAAACGGAATCGTAATAGAAAAACTTGACGGTTATTTACTCCGGATGATGAAATATCTCGATGAATATCCATCTGCGGCTGATTTGATTCACCCTGATGAACGGGACAACGGGATTGTTAAACAGGCATTGCGCAATTTGAGCAATGTGGATTTTGATACGCCCACGGTTTTATTGCGCTACATTCCAGGACTTCATAAGCTGTCACGGGAAGAAAGACATCAAAAGGAACTTCCCATGATGCAGGATACTGTACGGCTCGCAACCGAAGATATGCGGGACACTCCGCAGGATTTTGAAATTAAATGGCTGGATTCCGGGAAACCTGTGATTGTCGGTCTGGAAGAACAGAATATCGACATCTCCCTTTCGCATGACGACCGCCTTTGCATCTTTTCAGCCGGAACCGGGCCCCAGGGATGTGATATAGCGCCTATCACACACAGGACCAGGCAGGAGTGGACGGCCCTGTTGGGAGCAAAGCGGGATTATCTGTTTGATGAACTTCTCGACAGCCCGGATTCCCTTGACCAGGCAGGAACAAGGATTTGGGCCGCACTGGAGGCCCTGCGCAAGGCAACCGGAGAGAGTTGTGATGCGCTGAAAGTTTTACACAAGAAACAAAATGCCGTCATCTTTCAGTGTCTGGTCGATAAAGGGCCTGCCATGGTTCTGACCTTGCCCTTTGATTTAACCTGGCGGCCGAAGAGAATCCTGGCCCTGGTTGTACAAAAGCCTGCAAAACAGGAGGCCGCGCCTCCGGACTCGGAAGTAAATAAATATATAGGTTATGAGAACATTTTTGACAAACATCACTTTAAAATCATAGAAGGGGGCCCTCAAGGTCAGGGAATTTTTGTCCATCGATTTCCGGTCGGTTTCAGGCCCAATGCCCAATTAAGCCGCACATTATATTTTTCCAACTATGTTTCCTGGGTAGGTGAAGTAAGGGAGGCCTCTGTCTGGCCGGTTCTAGGTAAAATAGCGGACCAATATTCTACAGGTGAGTGGGGCAGTATAACAAACTATTCCTATTTGCAGATCTTGGGGGAAGCTACTGCGCACGATCTGATTGAGGTACGCATGTGGGCATCCGGCAACGGAGGCCCGGCAAACTCTACCATGGATCTGACCTTTGATTTTAGAAAAATCCTTCAAGACGGCAGTTATGAACGGTTGGCCAAATGCGAACAGCAGACAACCTGGGTGCGGATCCTTGATCAGGGAGTCGTCAGGCCTGAACCCTATCCTGACTATTATTGGGATGTTGTGAAGGATATGCTGCCCCATTACGATGCCCCTGATACTTTTGACACATTGCCTGAACCTCTTGCCGGCCTGACTGAGAAAACCGAAAACGAGGTCGAGCAATACCGGACGCCTCCAGGGCCAAAGGTACAGCCTTTGCTTTTTGAACATACTATCGAGACCTCGCTCGACAGCTCAAATCTTGTCGGGAACATCTATTTTGCCAATTATTACGCCTGGCAGGGGCAGACCAGGGACCGGTATTTCTTTAATATGATCCCGGAATGTTTCCGCGGCATTGGAGAACAGGGGGAACTGCTATGTTTGGAAACACGCGTTGATCACCTGCGTGAGGCCATGCCGTTTGACCGGATTATCGTAACCATGGCATTAAAGGTTCTCAAATCAAGCAGCGCTGTTTTCCATTTTGAATATTTTCGCCTTGATCCTGACGGGACAAAAGTGAAACTGGCGTTTGGAGAACAGAATGCAGTATGGGTGATACGGGACACTGAAGGTAAGCCGGCCCCGGCGCCTTTCCCCGACAAGGTGCGGGATGCCTTCAAATCGGCAATAAGAAAAAAAGTAATCGTTCACAGGCCCTCCATCTGAACGTGATCAGTCCGGCTCACATATTACTTATATAGTGAGCCGAACTGCTAACGCCCATATGGAGCGCCTGAGAACGATTACAGTTTTAAGGAGTCTGAAAAATATGGGGCACCTATGAACGGTTACGGAAAAAATAATTCCAGAGATGAAAATTTACCTCCCTTTTTTCTGGAGTCGGAGGTTTTTGATCAATAAATCAACAAGTTCTTGATTTTTTGAAGAAATATTTAAAAATTCAACACCGATTTCAAAAACTTTATCTTCTATTAATAAATCATACCTCTTTATATCTATCTGATATTCTAAAATTCCCTCAGGCGAATGTATCTTCAAGTTCAGCTCAGGCGGATTATACGGAGCAGCCAGATGACGCCGATCCATATATATATCCTTGGCATGGATCACAGCGCCTAAACCGGAAAAATCAACTACCGTCACATCCATCCCGCCCTTATAATCATAATCAGAAAAAACAGCTTCAAGTTCAGCATCCCATAAGACCTGGTACCGCTTTTTCCTCCTCCGTTCCTTAAACCAAGAAATCATTTCTTGCACCTTTTGCCGTAACAACCAGCTAAAATAAATATTTTTCTATAACTCATTGGTTCTACTGGTTCTCTTCAATTATATTTGTAAATATTCGGCAGCACTCCATCTGCACACGATCAGGCTGGTTCACATAGCCAACTATAGTTCTCCAGCCTGATCGCGTGCATATGAAGCACTGCCAAACATTTACATTCCTTGGTTTTTTAAAG
>JAYEJK010000009.1:0-21049 GCA_034660535.1 Thermodesulfobacteriota bacterium
GATTCGAGTCATGCGCATTTATGAAATCGCCTGGTCACCGAGCCAAAAAGGAGACACGGACAAACAAGTTTGTCCATGCCACCCATCACCCATCGCCTCCCCCAAATCCGTTATAATCAGAAAAAAACCTCGCATAAAAACATGTGGTTGTGTAAAATTTCTGCTTCTAATAGAGAAAATATTTTCGATATATTTATTAACAGGACTTTGAGAGACATGAATCGCCCTTCTTTTTTTAAAAAAACAAAAAAGCTCGGAGAGCTGCTGATTGACAGAGGCAAAATCCGGCAGAATCAGTTGGAAAGAGCCCTTTCTCATAAGTCCAATGCCCCGCATCACTTGGGCGATATCCTGATCTCTCTCGGCTTTATTAATGATGCGGACCTGACAAGTGCATTATCGGAACAGCTTTCCCTGCCGGTATACGAGCCTGACCCTGAAGACATATTTCCGACCCTTGAAATTTCTAAAATGTTTCACCGCGAACACCCATTTGCCCTTGTAAAAAGGGGTGAAGATAAATATTTGCTCCTTGTCAATAATCCGTTTGACGAGGATATCTTCGCGGCTGTTGACGTAATAATGGACTTTTCATACGAAATCCAGATAATGACGGAATCTCGTATCCGGAAAATATTGGATGAGTATTATGACCTGTCGCTTGATGAACTGCCTGAAGAAGAATTTGCCGAAGGAGACTCGGATATTGATAAACTAAAGGATATGGCATCCGAGGCGCCTGTTATCAAGTATGTAAACAACCTGATAGATACGGCCGTCAATCAGCGGGCCAGTGATATCCATATGGAGCCTTTTGAGGATGGCCTGCGCATCCGTTTTCGGATAGACGGCATCCTCTATGACTACGAGATCCCGCCCGTTTCCATGCAGGCTGCGATAATCTCAAGGACAAAACTTTTGGCGGCCTTGGATATCGCGGAACGTAGAGTGCCCCAGGACGGAAAAATCTCGGTCCGCATTTCAGGCAAAGAGATTGATTTAAGGGTTTCAACCCTGCCGACTGTTCACGGCGAAGGAGTGGTTATCCGAATCCTCGAGCAGGCAAGCATTATCATTGACATGTCCCAGTTGGGCATGAAAGCGGACATAGAAAAACAGTTCAAAAAAATTATCTCGCTTTCCGATGGAATCATGCTGGTCACAGGCCCGACAGGCAGCGGCAAGACCACTACTCTCTATTGTGCTCTTAATTTCATCAATTCCGAAAGCAATAAGATAATTACGGTAGAAGACCCGGTGGAATATCAGTTGCACGGTATAAACCAGATTCAGGTACGGTCGGAAATCGGCCTTACCTTTGCCGCGGGGCTGCGTTCCATTGTCCGGCAGGACCCGGATATAATCATGATCGGAGAAATCCGCGATCTGGAAACCGCAGAGATAGCCGTCCAATCCTCCCTGACCGGACATCTTGTTTTCAGCACCCTGCACACGAACGATGCCGTGTCCGCAGTCATGCGACTGATCGATATCGGCGTGGAGAGTTTCCTGATCTCCTCATCTCTCCGGGGAGTTCTTGCCCAACGGCTTGTGCGGCGCATCTGCCCGAACTGCAGGGAGACTCGCGGTAATGTTTCAGAATTCCTGGGCCATAAACCTGACGGAGAGGATTTTCAGCTTTTCGATGGAAAAGGCTGTCAAAAATGTTCAAAGACCGGATATTCAGGCCGCATTGGTATTTATGAACTTTTAAGTGTTTCCGAGGCTGTAAGCAGGGGGATATCCAAGGGGCTTGACCTGATCGATCTGAAAAAAATAACCGAGCAGGAAGGCATGGAAACCATGTTTACCGACGGTCTTGAAAAGGTCAAAGAGGGGGTCACCACGTTTTCCGAATTAATTCGTGTGACCAGGGGATTGGAAGATGGGGCTCTATGATTACACGGCTGTTGATGCCGGAAATCAGGTAAAAGAAGGCACATTAGACGTGGCTGATACGGCTGCCGCCGCTAAAAAATTGATGTTGCAGGGTCTGCGCCCCATTGAAATCCGGCAGCACAGCGGAGACAAGAAGGCCTCTTTTTCCTTGAATCTATTTCGCAGGAAAGAGATAACCAGGACTGATATTGACTTTTTTACCAAGCAGATGGCCCTGCTCCTGAATGCCGGGCTCTCACTGGATGCATCCTTAAGGACCTTGAACCGGTACAGTGCCAAACCTGCCTTCAGGGAATTCACCGGCCAGCTTGAACGTAAGCTCAAGGAGGGCAAATCTCTTTCCCAGGCCCTGTCCGACTATCCCAAACATTTTTCTTCAATGTACATCAATATCGTCAGGGCCGGGGAAGAGGGAGGGATTCTGCCCTCCATGCTCCTGAAAATCAATGAATACCAGGCCGCATTTCAGGAACTCAGGCGGTTCGTCATCTCCTCCTCGATTTACCCTGCCATTCTTATGGTGACCGGGATTGTGTGCCTCCTGCTTCTGTTCACCGTCATATTGCCCAGGTTTGAAATCCTTTTTCAGGACATGGGTCCTCAGATTGCGTTTCACGTCAGGATAATGATGGATATTGCCAAATTTGTGAACAGCCATCTCATACTTACACTTATTCTTTTATTAGTCCCTCCGGCGGTTCTTGTCTGGTATCTGCGCACCGAAAAAGGCAAAATGGCCTTTGACCGGTTCTCCATCAGAATGCCCATCCTGTCGGATTTCATCAGGGGAATGGAAACCTCGAGAATTTTCAGAACCCTGGAGGTACTCGTCAATAATGGAGTGCATCTGTCCACAGCTCTCAAGATCAGCAGCGGCGTGGCAGGGAACATGGAATACCAGAGGCTTCTGCAACAGGCTACGCAAGCGCTTAAAGAAGGACGCCGGGTCGGGCGGAAACTGAAAGGCCGGGGCCTGCTGCCTGATCTGGCTGCCGATCTCCTGTCCGTTGGGGAGGAGTCCGGCAGCGTAGGCACGGTATGCGGCCAGATAGCGGATCATTATGAAAATGAACTGCGGGAAAGGATCAAGAGGATAATCTCGACGATCGAGCCCCTTTTCATTTTGATAATAGCCGTTGTTGCGGGATTTGTCATAGTTTCCATGCTTTCCGTAATCTTGAGCATTAACGAGATTGCCGGATGAGAAGTTGCGTAATCGTCCACAGGCACTGCATCCGGAGTCTCGCAGGCTCGCTTACCTGCACGCGATCAGGACAACCAGCATAGGTTGGGCTATAGCTGATTGTCCTGATCACGCACCCCAAGGGCACTTCCTTCGGGCGCACAGCTACAGCACCTGTGAACGATTACATGCGGAGGACTCTGCTAAACAGTGCCGGAACGAAAACTAAATGCGGAAGGTTTCACTCTGATTGAGCTGTTGACCGTTCTTGTGATAGTGGGAGTACTTGTCGCGGTGGCGGTGCCGTCTACCGGGCGTTTTCTGGACAATATAAGTTTTCGCAGGCAGACCAATAAAATCATGGCAACGCTTCGCTATGCACGTCTGGTTTCAGTAAGCAGAGGTCAAGAGGTACACGTAAAGCTTGATCAGGATAATGACACCATTCTGCAACTCAGCGGCGCAGTGGAAGAAAGAAAAGAGTTCGGCCTAACGGAAAACGATCATTTGAAAATAGAGCCGGAAGAGATCATTTTTTTCCCGGAAGGCGTGGCAACGCCCGCCGTCTTGACTTTTACCAAGGGCGACAGGACCAGAAAAATCACACTGGAACTATTAACCGGCCTGCCTTCAATAACTTGATGCTTTCGTATGGACGTGTTTTGCCTTTTTACGAATCCATCCATAAATGGTATTTTTTTATGCGCGGGTTTCAAGGGCCGGGGGCCGGGGGCCGGGGGCCGGAAAAGGGATTCACGCTCTTTGAAATACTGATTGCAATGCTCCTTCTTGGAATGATCTCTATCATGATTTATTCCGTTTTAAATGTTGGGATTAAATTTTCGGATAAGGGGGAAAAACAAGTCCACTCCCTGGAGCGTGAGAGTAATTTCCTCGCCCTTTTGCACAGGCAGATCAACTGTGCCTGGTATGATACGCAGCAAAAGAAGATAATAATTTCTGCTGATGATGATATCTTGAAACTTGTTACGAGAAGTCCTTTGATTTGGCACAGGGCTGGCCTGGTCCTGGCTGTTTACAGGTACCGGCCGGATGAAAAGGCAGTCTATTACATTGAAAAAAAGGACTTTTACAATATTGACTATAACGAGGAGTATGTCCCCGATTTTCCGGACATGATTAAACTTTCCGGAGACATTGAAGCCTTAGTCATGACATATGACCCTGAATCCGGGGAAGGAGTGTTGGTTGAATATGGGGACAAGCAGTACGAATTTATGCCGAAATCAATGTTATCCAAGACTTTTTACTAGTAGTCTATGATAATTCAAATAAACCTTTAAACCTTGAACCCGGAACCCGGAACCTATGACGTTAAGATTTTTAAAAGGGCAGGAAGGTTTCACTTTGATAGAGGTCTTTGTCGCGGTGATCATTCTGGGACTGGCCTACGTGGCTATATTGCAGAGCTTCTCGGTATCGCTTACAAACATCGACCGTCTGGACCGGTCCGCCTCCCGGCTTTTAAATGATGTGATGGAATTTGAGAGGTTACTCCATCCGGGTGAAGATGAGGAAGGAGAAGGAGAAGGAGAGATCGGAGAGGTTTTTCTCGAAGGCAGTAAATATAAATTGATCCTGATTGCCAACGAAAAAAGGGGTCTCATGTCGCTCAAACTGGAAAAACTTTTTGAATGACGAATGAGGAGCACGAGCGGTCGGAATTATTCGGCCTGTATAATTAAATTCGTAATTCGTAATTACTAACCCAGTAAAATATATGCGCCATACTTTGAGACATCAAAACGGTTTTGCCTTGATGGTTGTGATCATTGTTATGCTGCTGGTCAGTGTCCTGGCGTCACAGCTCATCATGCTCGTACGGACCGAACTTAAGATAGCTGCTAATACAAAGGCGCGTGCAGCAGGGCTGTTCCTTGCAGAGGCCGGGATCAATCTGTCTATTTTCCGGCTTAATGACAAACCGCTTGAGATCAAGGATGAGGTGGACGAAAATTTTATCGAGGCGTGCCTTTATGAAGACTATCTGCCCACAGGGGGGATAACATATTATGCAGTCAGTGAAGCCGGAAAAATCGATTTAAACAGATCGCCCCAACGGTTGCTGGAACTCTTTCTGGAATACCACGGGCTGGATTCCGACCAGGTTGTAACGGTTGTCGACTCGCTTCTTGACTGGCGTGATTCCGACGATCTGCACCGCTTAAACGGCGCTGAAAAGGAAACCTACGAAGAGCTGGAACCTCCATACATACCAAGAAACGGCAAGATCGTAGATCCGGCGGAATTTTTTTTGGTCCACGGCACGGACATACTTGCGGACCGGTTTGTGCCGGAGGATGTTTTCACTGTGCATAACAACAGGAATAAAATAAATTTTAAACACCTGACTCCTGCAATGCTTGATTTTATCATGCAAGATGACGAAGATAAGATAGCAGCTTATTATGAAACCAAAAAAGAGACAGGGGGCAAACTCTCATCCGCACTGGCCCGGCATATTATGGGCGATGAACGCTTCGATGAGTTGAAAAATTTCCTGACCTATACAACAACTAAGTCCGACCCGTACTATTATATTGTTGCCGTCGGCCAGGCCGGATACACTAAAGAGGAAGCCGAACAAGAGGCGATCGAGGAACCGGCTGGAAAAAAACAGAGGCCGGGGGCCAAACTTTCAGTGCTTGTGAAGTTTCAAGGCGCAGAATTTGAATACGTGTCCTGGAGGGAGACCCTCACATGAAAAATGCCTTGAAAATCATCGTCAAAAGAGATGGTGCTACTATCTGCCATCCCCGGTACAACAATTTAAATAAATTTATTTACCACCAGGACGGTCCGTTTATTGATCGGCTGGCCGAATTCCGTTCCGAGGCCGGTCTATCCGTATCCTCGGTTGTCCTCTTTGTTTCCGAGGATCAACTTTTTGTAAAATTTTTTCATCTGCCCTTGAAAACCCCTGACATTAAAGAGGCGATCAACTTTCAGTTAGGCATGCTGACACCTTTTTCAGACGACACAATTCTCCACAGCTATAAAACCGTCCGCCGGGAGGATTGCTACCGGGTGACCATGTTCTCTGCGCGCCGTGAACCCGCCGGTTCTTATCTGGCTGAACTCATAGGCTCAGGTTATAAAATTCTAGGCCTTTACCCGGAAAATCAGCGCTACGTGACTCGATTCAACCGAAAATTGAAGTGGGCCCTGGTCATTCCCGGCAGATTCCCCAAAACCTATATCTTTGACGGAACCAAACTGGAAGATAGTTTAATAAATAACCAGGAGCCTGATTTTTCTGAACTTGCCACGCTCTGCGGAACCGAGACGATCTATCATTTGAGCCCTCCCGAGGGAAGCTGTTTCTTAGATGCCGGCCTGCTTTATTCTAAAAAGCCTGTGCTCAAGGAATTCAATATGCTGCCTGCATCACAGAGGCAGCCGGATTATTCAAAAAAAATAATCATGGTCCTTTTTATTATAAATGTTATCGCGCTCCTGGCCGTGGCCGCCATAACCGAATTCCGCTTAAATGCCAGAGACAGTCGAGTGGATGAAGAGATCAAAAGGATCATGCCGCAGGTTAAGGAAGTGAAACAGTTGCGCGATAAAAATGAAGGGCTGAAAGATTACATAAAGAAAATAGAAGGAATTAGTCCTACCCCGGATATAATTACATTCCTTGCAGAGCTGACAACTAAACTGCCTGAAACCTCGTATCTGGGCCAGGTGCGGATGGACAAAAAAAAGAATGCCATCCATATTCAAGGGTATACCGAAGATATCAGTGACCTGACATCCAAACTCAAGGAAATGGGTGAGACCAATCTTAAATCCACGAGCCGGCGGCGCAATAAAACCTATTTTAATGTTGAGATAAGCCTGCCATGATTGATATCTCCCGAATCATAGATCGCTTTGGAGGCAAGAAGCCCTTGCTCATCGGAATAATGGCGGCGCTGCTGGCCCTGAAAGCAGGGCAGTTGGTCATTAACCATTTTGACGAACTGCAGGAGCAGGTGTCAAATCGGGAAGCCTTGCTCGATCAATACCATCGAACAACCCAAAAACTGGTGAAGCTTAGGGCAAATGTGGCCCGTTCCGAAAAAAGAAAAGAACAGCTTGATGTTTTTTTGTTCTCCGGCGAATCCGCCGAAAAAATTTCTTCAGCCATGCAGATTCAACTTCAGGAACAGGTTATAAAAGCCGGTCTTGAACCTGAATCCATCAGACCGAGACAGGGAGAAAAATACAAGGAGAACGATTACGGTGAAGTGGCCGTCAAGATTCGGCTTTCCGGATCATTGAACAACTTTACAAAGTTCCTGGCTGACCTGAATAGATCACAACATCTGTTTATAATTGAAAGTTTTACCTTGAAGTCTTATAAGAAAACGAAATTAAAGATCTTTATGGAACTAAAAGGGTATTATCTGCTGAAAAATAGGAACGAGAAGGTTTAGAGGTTCATATGCTGCGATTACCTATCATTATTGCCCTGTCAGCCTCACTCGTTTTTCTGATTAATTTGGGCTTTGAGGCTGGACAGGGGGAACTTATTCCGGAACCGGACATATCACCGAAGCCCGTACCCGCCTTTGTTTCCAGTCAGGGGGAGGTAAACTTTTATTCTCAGGTTCCCGATCATCCGCCCGACCTGAACGAAGGGTATCTGTTCAACGCGGAAAGGCATCTGGAGGGAGAGGATGAACCGGCCCCCGATGATAAGGATGGCCTTGATGAATTTTTTGGAGATTTTGACGATGTGAAATATGTGGGATCAATAATCAGCAGCAAGTCACGTAAATGTATTGTCTCATACCCTGCCCGGAAAAAGAAACCTGCCCGGAAACGGTCAAAATTTTCTAAGCCCGGCCTGTATTCTGGAAAAAATTTGAACTATGCCCGTTTAGTAGTAGGCGACAAATTCAGTGGTCACAAAGTCACTGGTGTCTTTCCGGATAAAATAATTTTTGATAAAGGTGGCGAAACAACCGAAAAGCTTTTGTATGATACTGAAAAACAGCGGATTACTCCGCCTGCCGTTACAAGGAAACCCAAGAGATTCGTGCAAAGCCCGGAGGATAAGAAAAAAACAAACCAACTCTTTCGGAAGAGCAGGTCAAGGACAAAAATCGGCCGTAGACCTCTGCCCAGGCCGCCACCGGGTGACCACTAGACGGAAGATTGCCCCTGACGGACCGAAATTTCCGGACTCCGGTAATCCATTTGAGGACTGAAACTAAATAGAAGGTGATACATGCACTTCAGCCACATATGCCAATTTATTGCGATTGTCTTGACGCTCGCCCTCTGGGGATGCAACGAGGCGGTCAAGGAACGGCCCGGTCCCTGGGACGGCCTTTCTGAAATATACGAAATTACCGGAGAAGGGGAAACAACACCCCCGCCGGATGTTGAAGACCTTTCCATTCCTTCCGGGGAGACAGACAGGCCCCGGACAAAAGACTTCTCCCTTAAAGGCGACGGGAATCCGTATTTAGAGAGCATAAAAAGGCAGGCTGTACGCAAACCTCTTGAATCCGAGGAAGGTGAAGGTGTTATATTAAATTTTGACAATGCCGACATATACGAATTTATCCAGGTTATTGCCGAGACCCTGGACTTAAATTACATTATTGATCCACAGGTCAAGGGAGTTGTCAATATCCGCTCAAGCAAGGAGATTTCCAGGAATCAGCTCTATGACGTCTTTCATAAGGTCTTGAACATCAACGGGTTAGATATTCGGCGGGAAGGGGCGAACTATTACATTTTTTCCTCACGCAAACCCATGCCCCAGACCGTTTACGGGCCTGAACAGGCCGGCAGACTGGGGGAATCTCCACGCATGATTACACAAATTGTTCCGATCGTGCATCTCTCTTCTTCACAGGCGATAAAACTCATCGAACCATCACTTTCCGAACAGGGAATTATCCATGATTTGCCCAGTCAGAACACTCTGATTATAAGCGATTTTGAGAGCAAGGTTGTTGATGCGCTTATAATGCTTTCCCGGCTTGATGTCTCACCCCTTTCATCTCTCAAGGTCCGCCTGGTTCGAGTTGAAAAGGCGCCGCTTTATGATCTTAATGATGAACTGGCCGAAATTCTCGCCGCCCTCCGGATAAACAGAAAAGATCATCTCGGAGTTTCCGTGCAACCTCTGGAACGGGTCAATTCTCTCCTTCTGGTAAGTAACAGTGAAGCTGCACTTAACAGCGCGGAAGAGTGGATCAGGGAGCTTGACGTAGTGCCCTCTGAAGGAAGGGACAATATTTACATTTACAATGTCAGGAACTCCGTTGCCACGGAACTTGCGGAACTGGTAATTTCCGTAATCGAGGATAAACCCGGAACGAGCGGTTCACCTGCAAAGGCGAAATCCAAAACAAACGGAAAAAACAGCAAAAATTTACGCGCGCCTGCAACCCGGTTAAAAAAGAAGACCGAAGGCTCGGCAGGTTCCCTCAAATTTTCCGGAGATCCATTACTCAAGGCCAACGACACCAGGAACATCATACTGATACGCGCTCTGCCGGATGATTATATCGAAATCGTGAAGCTTCTGGAACGGCTTGACAACCTGCCGCGGCAGGTACTGATCGAAGTGATGGTTGCAGAGGTCCTTCTCTCCGACTCATGGGATCTCGGCATTGAATGGGCGTTTATGAACCGTGAACTGGACATCAACGGGTCTGTCGGTTATAGAGATACATTTGATTTTGATCTGACCAAACTGGCTGCGGGACCCGGCTTTTCATATTCCTTTCTCAGCAGCAACCAGAGGGTCACAGCCCTTCTCCATACATTGGCCTCGCAAACCGACCTGACCATCCTTTCCTCTCCCCAGGTTATGGTACTAAATAACGAAACCGCCTCGGTCGACGTAGGCCAGGAAGTTCCTATTGTCACAACAGAGACCGTGAACGATGACATTTCATCTTCTACAAACACATCGGTTGACAGGACCGTGCAGTACAAAAACACCGGTGTCATCTTAAATGTAACGCCAAGGATCAATTACAACGGCATAATCATTCTGGAGATTGATCAGCAGGTGAGCGAGGCCCAGGAAGAAAATACGACTTCCGGTATCGATTCGCCGTTGATAATCAAACGCCAGATCAAGACAAAGCTGGCCTTAAAGGACGGAGAGACTATTCTCATCGGCGGTATGATTCAGAAGAAGGACGATACCAGTGAGAGCGGGTTGCCGTATGCAAAAAATATCCCGCTCCTTGGCTGGTTGTTCAAATACAGGTCTGAGATAACAAGAAAAACAGAGCTTCTGGTTATGATAACCGCCCATGTTATTGAATCAGAAGATGTGCTGGATAGATATTTCCGCCTGTTTAAAAATAAAATGAACACGTTCAGAAAGGAGTTGGTCGATAAATAATGCGACAGATTATAATTGATGAATTGACAAAAGAGGAAAGGGCAAATATTGAGAACTACCTGAAAAGGACAGTCGTTCCCGGTTCCATTGAAGGGATATTCTGGCTGCCTCTGCCCCCGGACCTTTTAGGCGCGGCCCAGCAGGGTCATGACGAATGCGGCCCATTTCACTTAGGGATGGAACTGGCTGAAAAAGAGATAAGGTTTGAATTACTGGTAAGAAGCAAGGCCAATCTCCACTGTTCGTGTATCAGTTACGCCACCCCTGCCCAGCGGGAATTTCTACTGAATTTTATCGACCGTCTCCTGGACGAGGAAAAAATACAGGCCTGACCTACTTTTTTTTGACAACGAAACGAATAAACCCTGATTCCACCTTCTCTCCAAGGAATTTGTGCCCGCTGTTTTTGCACCAGAATCTAAAATCATTTCGTGAGGTCGGATCCGAGACCTGAATCTCCATGATCCCGCCGAAACCGATTTTGACGATTTCTTTCTTTGCCAGGAGAAGGGGCATCGGGCATTTCATCCCTTTTGCGTCAATGGTACGCTCGACCTCAATGGTTTCCGGGACAGGCTTTAATCCGCTCATACAATCCTCCATTATAATCAGGCAAGATAAAAAAAATATACTATTCTTTTTATCTTGCCTCATGCCGGGAGTAAAGTGTATTTTTTAGTTGACTTTTAGTTACGAAAGATCATAACATTAATTACTCTCATCTTCAGGCCGTCTTCGGCCGGCTTTTAATCGCAAAATCCTCAACGTAGCCCTGCTACGCCTGCGGTTTTGCTCAATCAAGCTGACCAGGTAAGCGCAGACTCCGAATCCAACCTAAAGCTGAGCGTAATTTTGTTCAATTTATTTCCTCTCTGTTCCTTTTGAGCATCCTGACAGGTAATAAAATAATAAATCATGCTCACAAACATTGCCGACCACTCCAGCCGGAACATACCGCTTTCGCCGGATCAACTTCTCAGAGGTGATGAAGTAATAGCTGTTGTTGAGGATGATCCGATCTTTAGAGGGCCCTTAAAGGTTTTTCTGGAAGAGCATGGGCTTTCTGTAAAAGAAGCGGGCAATGCCCAAGAACTCCTGCGCCTGCTCGATTCCTGTCACGTGGCGCTTGTTCTGCTTGACATCGGCCTGCCGGACATTGACGGACTTTCACTCCTGCCCCGACTCGTTGAAAAGGATCCTGAGCTTGGAGTAGTCATGCTCACGAGCATGACGGATCTTCAGACCGCACTTGACTGCATCCGGAAAGGCGCGGACGACTATCTGACCAAACCGGTCCAACTTGAAGACATACTGCACGCTGTTACGAGAATTCTTGAAAAACGCAGGCTGATCCACGAAAAACGCCGATACGAGCAGGATCTGGAAAAGGCCCATTTCCGCATTCGCCTGATGCACCAGCTATCACTGAAGATGAATTCCGTTTATCTGTCCATGGTTGAGCTTGATGAAATCCTTCAGGCCATTCTTATCGGCATCACTGCCAATCAGGGGCTCCGCTTCAATCGGGCCTTTCTTGCCATTTTTAATCAATCGAACACTGAACTGAAAGGCCGATTGGCCATTGGCGCGACCAACAGGGAAAGGGCCGGCCAGATCTGGGCTGAAATGGACCAGAAGGGGCTGAATCTTATTGAAATTGTTAATAATATAAAAATCAGTTCCTCAGAGGACGATGCTGAGGTCAACCGAATCGTCAAGGGCTTAAAAATTCCCGTATCCGACTCTGATCACATTCTGATCAAATCCGCACAAACCCGGCGAAGCATAAAGGTGTTGAGTATAAACGACAGCGTCCCTGTCGCCCTTGATCGGAGGGAGGAGGGCGTCTTTTATAACTACTCAAAAAGCCCGAACAATGGAGGAGACCGGAGAAATGGAAATGGTTCTTTCAGCAGTAATTCCTTTCCGGTTCCCCACGACCTGATCAACCTGCTTGGGGAGAAAGACTTTGTAGTGGTCCCCCTTTTTTCTCCCGGCAGGGCACTTGGTGTGATCATTGCCGACAATTTTGTCACCGGAACTCCCATCTACGACAGCCAGATCAGGGCGCTGGAGCTTTTCGCAAGCCAGGCAAGTCTTGCCATTGAGCACAGCCATCTCTATCGCGACATGCAGAAACAGATCGTCGAACTTGAGAGTTTGAACAATGAGGTGAATCGAAATAAGGACATGCTGGTACAGGCGGAACGGTACTCCGCCATAGGCCACATGGCCGCGCAGCTTGTGCATGCCATCAGAAATCCCATCACATCCATTGGTGGAGTCAGCCGCATACTTGCAAGAAAAATAACGGATGCGGAATGGGGCAAGTATGTGAGCGTAATGATCAAGGAGACTGACCGGCTGGAGTCCACTCTGGAGGATCTGTTTGCCTTTGTCAGCCAGAGCGAGGCCAAAAAGGAGCCCCTGCCGCTGTTTCAGGTGATTAAAAAGACCATAATGCTTGTTCAGATCGACATGGTTAAACAGCATATAACCTGGGAACTGGACTTTTGTGAACCCGAACCCGTGGTTGACATAGATCTTTGCCAGGTCCGCCAGATGATTCTGCATCTGCTCAAGAATTCTATTGAGGCCATGCCTGACGGAGGCAAATTGACAGTCACTGTGATGACCGAAGGAGATTGGGTGTCAATTTCAATCCGGGATACCGGGAGCGGCATTCCGGATTCCCACATGGACAAGGCAACTGATCCGTTTTTTACCACCAAGATGTACGGAACAGGCATGGGGCTGACCATGGTCGAAAGGGTCGTTAAAATGCACAACGGATCTATGAAACTGAATAGACTCCATACGGGCATGGACGTTGTCGTCAAAATACCTCCGGCAGGCCGGGTGGCGCATTCGTAACAGCGGTCATGATCCACCTATGTTTCATGTTCAAAGGTTAAAGGCCTTTGTTCTTCTAACCTCTGAATCCCTGAATTCCTGAATCCGACTCATGATAAAAATAGGTGACCTGTTTCCTGTTAAAGGGATCAAGCCTGGGCACCGGGATGCCCAGGGCAGCATTGAAAAACCTGTTCCCGGTCTTTCAAAGATGCATCTGGAGGTTGGGCAACTCCTCAAAGGACGGGTCCTATCCTTTGGCGCGGACGGAAAGGTCGTTCTTGAGATAGGAGGCAAGACGATTACCGCCCTGAGTCAGGCAGCCCTTAAAGCCGGAAGCGACGTCTGGCTGGAGGTCAAACAGACAGGAACAACCCCGTGGCTTGCTCTGGCTGGGAAAAAGGGTATAGTTATGGAATTTCTGCGGACAGCCCTTTCCGACAACTCGGCTATTGGTCAAACTGTAAAAAATCTGCTCGGCATGATTCCAACCGGGCAGGAGCAGTCTGCCTTAAAGACATCACCTGAACTTGAACAGATGCTGATGAGCCTTTCCGAAAATACCATTTCGGAAAAGCCGGATATGGGGAAGCTTTTGAAAATGGTTTCATGGATCAGCGCAGCAGGCAGTGATGGAAAATCCAGCGGACCCTTCTTCGCCCGGCTTGGAGGACTGCTTGCCGAAATGGTTACAGCGGCTGGGAAGCAAGGGGGCAGACCGGGTGAGGCGGCCAAAACCGGCCAAGGTCTTGAAAAATTGTCCAGGATGGTGGAAATGCACTGCCGGCTTAACAGCCAACCCATATCCATGGATCAGACACCGTTTTTCATATTTCCATGTTTTTTTTCAGGTGAGGCCGGATGGGGCGAATGGATATTCAGTATGGATCAGGAGGACGATTCCGGCGGCAGCCGGCAACAGGAACACTACACGCTTTCATTTTTTCTGGATATGAGCCGAATCGGAGAGGTCCGCCTGAAGGTGAGACTTGCCGACAAAGCCTTGCAAGGCGAGTTTTCAATGGCCGGCGAGACAGCCGTATCCCATATGGAAAAATACCTGCCGGATCTGACACGAATCCTGGAGAAAATGGGGTTTGGACCTGTTACATTTTCCTGCTGTGTTGCGAAAACAGGCATGTTTCAGGAATTTCGAGCCGCGCTCCAGGAATCCGCCGGCATTGAATCATTCTCCATCCTGGATGTAACAGCTTGAAAAGAAGTGACTGATCACACCACGTAACCGTTTACTATGGGTCTGGAAAGAAATAACTTGGGTAATTCCGATCCGAAATGTGTTGCAGATTTAGTCGGTTTGATATTCACGAAACCGCAAGCGTAGCAGGGCTACGGTGAGGATTTCGGGGATGTCAAACCGGCTAAAGGTGTGATACAGTTCGGAAACGGAAAATCCAAGTTATTTCTTTCCAGACCCTATGTATCCTTTTCCCGAAGCCATGAAACAAGGGCCGCTAAAAGGCCTGTTGCCGCTGCAGCAAGGAATGCGTATTTCAAGGCTGTTACAAACTGGACAACATTGTCTCCTGACACGTCCTTCATATCCAGTCCTCCTGTTAATCTGCTGAAAAAATAAGAAAAAATCAGGCCTGACTGGGCAATACCAAGAAGCATTCCCAGGTTTCTTGCCGTTGCCAGCATGGCGGATGATGCACCTGTATGTTCCTTCATTACACGGGCAAGGACGGACGCGCTGTTTGGAGAAAGGAACATGGCCTGGCCGCATCCCAAGAGAGCAAGCATGTATCCCACGTGAACGGGCCGTGTCTCCGGGGTGAGTCCTGCAAGGAATAATAGACCTGATGTTGAAATCAGAAGGCCCAATGTGGAAAGGCGTTTTGCGCCGAATATGTCCGACATCCAGCCTGCGCAAGGCGCAACCACGATGGCTGACAGCGGGATGGCCATCATGATCAATCCCACCTTGGAGCTGGGCAGTACAAGCACTCGATCAAGATAAAACGGGGTGAGAATTATTGCTGAAAAAAGAAGAGTGAAAGAGAGGATAGAACTGATTATTGCTGAACTGAAGAACCACTTTTTAAAGAAATGAAGCGGCAGAAGCGGGTGAACAGCCTTAATCTCCATCCTGATAAAAATGAATAGGACGACAATAGCGGCAGTTAGAATAATTGAGATGCGAAGTGTTGACCATGCAGGGGCTGTGGCATGAGAGACAGCCACGAAAAAAAGGGTCACCGTAATGGTCCAACAGATGGTCCCGCGCCAGTCCAGTTCATGAGGAATAAATCTCTTTTTTTTTGAGACAGGTATCACTTTCCCGGCCAACAAGCCAAACAGCAGACCCACGGGCACAGTTATCAGAAAAATCGACCGCCATGAATAATATTCAATTAGAAAACCGCTGACAAACGGCCCGGTCATCAAACCAAGGGAAACTGCCACACCGATCATGCCAAGGCTTCGACCAAGTTGATTCGGCGGAGAAGTCTCTTTAATAATTGCAGGCCCTGTGGACATCATCATGGCTGCGCCGACGGCCTGGATAAAACGTGAAAAAACCAGCCACCCGAGCCTTGGCGAACAGGTGCATGCAAGGGATCCTCCGGCAAAGATGAACATACCCAGAGAATACATTCTTCTCCGGCCCAGCCGGTCCGAAAGATGCCCCCAAAACAGAATCGTGGCTGTGATGGTAAGTAGATAAATCATCACAACCCATTCCGTTTCCCTCAGGGGGCTGCTAAACTCCCGCATGATTGAGGACAGCGCAATATTGACCATGCTGCTGTCCATTGTGGACATGAAAACGCCTACAGCCACTACAAGAAAAACCGACCATCTTCTATTTTGTTGATCCGAAGCCGCCACCTTTCAAATAAACCTTGAACCTTTGAACCTTGAACCCGGAACCTATAACATTGATATGTTACAAACACATCACACGTCCGTCGAGCCTTTATTACTCAAAATCGACAATAGAGTGGAAAAATATATGGTAGTGGATTATAATTAATTTACTTTTTTTTTATCAAATTGACCGAGGTGCAATAATCCATGAACCGTTTTTATCTAAAAAATAAGATGGCGCTGATCCTCCTGCCTTTTCTGATTATCTTCTTTATGCCATGTAGTAAGTCCCAAGCCGGGGTCAAGGCGCCGCACTTCGCGCTTCCCTCGGTCATGGACGGCTCTACAATTGACGTAAATCAATTCAAGGGAAAGGTTATCTTGATCAATTTTTTTGCTACCTGGTGCGGCCCGTGCAGGATTGAAATACCGGAACTAATCAAACTCCAGAATAAATTCGGGCCAAAGGGGTTTACAGCTATCGGGATATCGGTGGATCAAAACGGCTCTGAATCAGTAAAGAGATTTGCCAAGGAGTTTGATATCAATTATCCGGTGGTATTGGCAAATGCCAAGGTGACAGAAGATTTCGGAGGGGTCAGCGTAATTCCAACCACTTTTCTGGTCAACCGCAAGGGCAATGTTGTAAAATATTATCCAGGCCTTATCGATCACCGGGTGTTTGAAATTGATTTAAAACAGACGCTCAAGTGATTTTTATTTACCCGCAAAGTGTTTTTCCTGATTTCCTCCTTTACACTCCCGCCTACCCCCTACCGGAAAACCCGAACTACTATTATCCAGACCAGTACCGAAAATGAATTTACTCAATGCAATTTTTTTAGGGTTTTTACAGGGGGCTACCGAATTTTTGCCTATTTCCAGTTCCGGTCACCTGGTCATTGCGGAACACTTTATGGGCGTTAAACAGGCCGGACTCCCCTTTGACGTCTCCCTGCACATGGGAACCCTGCTTGCAATTCTTGTCTACTTCCGTCATGACTTTTTCCTTATGGGAAAATCCCTTGTAAGACGTTCAGACAATGATAAAAAAACTTTGTTTCATCGGAGATTGAGCGGATTCATCTGTATTGCCACCCTGCCCGCGGTCATCGCCGCACTCATGTTTGGGCATGCGGCCGAAACCTTTCTTCGCGATCCTTTAATTGTTGCCGTAACCCTGTCAACCGCGGGCCTTTTACTCCTTTTGGCCGAAAAAAGAGCTACTCGAAGCAGGGACCTGCATTCCATTTCTCTAATCGACGTAATATTAATCGGCCTGTTTCAGGCCATTGCCATAATCCCGGGCGTCTCCCGAAGCGGAATAACCATGACGGCCGGTCTCTTGAGGGGGTTTGACCGGCAGGCTGTGGCAAGGTTTTCGTTTCTGATGTCAGCCCCTATCATTTTCGGGGCAGGCGTATATAATATTCCGGCCATAATCGAGCAGGGCCTTAAGCCTGACATCTTTCCATTTTATCTGGCCGGTTTTGTTTCAGCGGCTGTTTCAGGGTACTTTTTCATCGCATTTCTCTTAAAATTCATTCGGACCCGGTCCTTTGAGGTATTTGCCTATTACCGCTTTGTACTATCAGCCGCCGTGTTGCTGTTCTTGCGGCTTGGTTGATGTCCATGTGCAAGACGACAAAGATTCGTAATTCGTAATTTTCAATTCGTAATTCTCAATCCGAGCTGTTCCAAGATGCAGACTATGAAAAAAAATACAGGCATAATATCTCGTTCCTTCCCCTTGTTACTGTTTCTGTTTTTTATTACAGCATCAACTCTCGGGGGAGCGGCAATCTGCTCCGCCCTGACGTCGGGAGAACAAAACAGTATTTCTATTTACGAGCAGTCTGCGCCTGCGGTTGTGAACATAACCAGCATGGCCATTGAGTTTGATTTCTTTTTGCATGTGGTTCCAAAGGAAGGGTCAGGCTCAGGCGTGATCATTGATCCCAGGGGATATATTGTCACAAACAGCCATGTCGTAAAAAAAGCACAGTCGCTGGAAGTAACGTTAGAGGACGGCACAAAACGTCCGGCCTCCCTGGTGGGTCTCGACGTTGACAGCGACCTTGCAGTGATTAAAATTAATCCGGGTCGTCATAAACTCCGGGCCGTCACACTCGGAGATTCAGATGACTTGAAAGTCGGGCAGAAGGTGCTTGCAATAGGAAATCCATTTGGACTTAAGCAGACTTTGACTACAGGCGTAATAAGTTCTCTCGGACGCTCCCTCCGGGCGCCCAGCGGTATCGAGATCGAAGACGTGATTCAGACGGATGCGTCTATTAATCCAGGGAATTCCGGAGGGCCTTTACTTGATTCGGACGGCAAGATAATAGGGATCAACACGGCCATTTTCAGCCCATCCGGTAAATCCGGCGGCAGTGTGGGCATAGGTTTTGCCATTCCCTCAAATACTGTTCGAAAAGTCGTGTCCCAACTGATAAGCAAAGGATATGTATCGTATCCCTGGGTCGGCACGAGTTTCCGCACACTCAATCCCGGTCTCGGAAAAATTCTGGGTTTTCCAGTGGAAAGGGGGGCGCTTATAATCATAGTCGCGCCCAACAGTCCGGCCCAGCGATACGGCCTGCGTGGAGGCAACCGCCGGACACGCCTGGGCAACATGCTCATAGTGGTCGGCGGGGACCTTATTGTCGGTCTGGATGATGTTCCCATCCATTCCGCAGACGATATCGTCCGATATATCAGGTCCAGGAATCCGGGTGATCGAATACTGGTCACCTTCTATCGTGGCCGAAAAAAAATGTCGCTGTTTTTAGTGCTTGGGGAGAGGCCAAGGGCAAGTTAAGGGTAATCGTTCACAGGCCCTCCATCTGAACGCGATCAGCCCGGCTCACATATTACTTATATGGTGAGCCGAACTGCTAGCGCCCATATGGAGTGCCTGAGAACGATTACATTCTTAAGGGGTCTGCAAAATATGGGGGCACTCTGAACGGTTACAGTTAAGGAGGTTTTTTGTGCCGGTATACGAATATGAGCATGTGGGCGAAGCCTGTTCACTGGGCGTTAAATTTGAATGCACACAGTCTATGAATAGTGACAAGCTTACAGAATGTCCTAATTGCGGCGGAAAGATCAAAAGGCTCATTTCTCTGGTCGCAGTCAGTGCCCACAAGGGCAACGCGGACCTGAAAAATATGGGCTTCACGAAACTCGTGAGAAGAGATAAGGGGATTTATGAGAACGTGACTGCGACGGGCAATGAAAGCCGCATCTGGGACACATCCAAACCGGAGACCATGCCGGATATCAGGTCAAAAATCGAAGACTGATACGAAAATAAATCGTATGAACATTTTTAATATCGACTGGAACCGGATCAGGAGGTAACTTCTTTGCGTATCATGATTGTCGGCGCAGGTCGGATTGGGCATTTCCTGAGCGAGAAGCTTTCGGGGGAAGGCCATGATGTGATCCTGGTGGACCGGGACAAAAGCAAACTACGCCGCTTGGAGCGGGACCTCAATATCTTGTCTGTGCATGGAAGCGGCGCTTCCTCAAAAATACTGGAACAAGGCGGGATTGACGAGACCGATCTATTCATTGCCGTGACTGACAGTGATGAGGTCAACCTGATCGCCTGCATCATTTCCAAGCAATTCAACGTCAAGACCCGAATTGCCAGGGTGCGCAATGAAGAATTTTTCTGGCAGGGCTCCGCCCTGAGCAAACAGCTTCTTGGAATCGACCTCCTGATCAGTCCCGATCTGGCAATGAGCGATGAAATCGTCCGGTTGAGCGCCAGGTCCGAGGCCTTTGAAATAGTGGAATTTGCCGGTGGCCAAGTCGTGCTTCTCGGCTACGCGATCAATAGAGCCAATCCGTGTATCAACCAGTCGCTGCAGAAGTTGAAAGGACTGCGGGGCGTCATTGTTGCAATCATCCGGGACGGCATCACGATCATTCCCCGCGGGGACGACGTCATCAAGTCGGATGATAAGGTTTACATCGTTGTACGCAAAAGAGATGTTCTGGCAGTGGAAAGAAGGTTTAATTTGCACAGCCATACGTTAAAGAACGTGTTTATTATCGGCGGCGGCGCCATCGCCTTTCTTGTGGCGCGCCGGATGGAGAGAAACCGGATAGATGTGCGTCTGGTCGAAAGGGACCCGGCCCGATGCGAATACCTGACAGAACACCTTGATAAGACCATTGTGCTGAACTTTGACGGTATGGAGGCAAACGCCCTCCTGGAAGAGGGAATTGACCGGGCGGATCTTGTGATTTCAGTGACAAACACGGACAGCACAAATATTCTTTCCAGCCTCCTGGCCAAGCATCACGGAGCTAAAAGATGCATCACTCATCTGGCAAGCCCTGATTTCATTCCAATGCTCGGTAAGCTGGGCATTGATGTGGCATTAAGCCCCAGGCAGATTGCCGCAAACATGATCCTTCGCTATGTTCGCGCAGGCGGTTCAATCGTCTCAGCGGCAACACTATTGGGCGGCGATGCGGAAGTAATTGAGGTAAAAGTCCCTGACCGTGAACAATTCAGAAACAAAAAGCTCAAAGACATCTCTTTCCCGACAGGATCCATTCTGGGAGCCATAGTACGTTACGGCCGGGTAATCATTCCATCCGGCGATACACGCCTGAACCCTTATGATACGCTTGTAATTTTTTTCGTCAAGGATGCAATGCAGACCGTGGAAGCGTTCTTTTCAAGGTAATGAACTTAGGGCTCAAGTAAAAATAACTTGTACATCTTCCATCTCATCTTCAGGCCGTTTTGGGCCGATTGTGAGGTTACAAAATCCTCAAATTAGCCCTGCTAGTCCTGCGGTTTTGTAACCTCACAATCGGCCCAATCCGACCTAAATCTGAGCGCAATATTGTCCAACTTATTTTTACTTGAGCCCTTA
>JAYEJK010000010.1:0-6094 GCA_034660535.1 Thermodesulfobacteriota bacterium
ACCCCGATAAAGATCAGGCAAAAATTTTGAAAGCGTTCGGATGGAAAATCAAAAGTGGGGTCTTACAAGAAAAAAATCGTTAACTCTTTACAATTGTGTCATTTTCTGCGTACAAACAGGGCGTAACCGGTAAACTCCTTTTAAAATTTCCAGTTTATCTGGGTTAGAAAGAATCGAGTGTCCACAATGGCAAAATGCACTTTATGCAACTCCCGTAAAGGGAAACGGAAATGTAAGGTAACGGAGACCTTCATCTGCAGTCTCTGCTGCGGCGAGACCCGCACGCAGGAGAAATGCGAGGGATGCTCCTTCACATGACTGCGCTTATTTTTTGAAAATGCCTCGATTTGAGAAAAAATTGCTATTCTCGGACAACCTCCTGGTGAATCCTGTCCGGCAAAGGGTTCGCTCAAAAATAAAATTACCAATGAACAAACTTAGGCGTTTGAATTGTTTCTTCTTTAACCGGTTTTTTGATTTTATGGGCTCCTTTCAGAAACAGCCCTTTTATGCCGTCTATACTTACCCAGTCCCTGAAACGGATGGTCTGTCCGTTTATCTCGCACCGTTCTTCCGCCTCGACAATCTTAAGTGAACGACATCCTGCGACACAGGTCTTTTTCAGACGCAGGGTTGTGATTGATGCGTGAGAGGTTTGTCCGCCCCTGGCTGTGAGCAGGCCGTCAGCCATGGAGATCGCCTTGATATCTTCCGGCACCGTGTCCCGGCGGATCAGGATCAGGGGGGTGCCGGGATCTTCCAGCCGGAGCTGTCGGATGTTTTTAATGGTAAAAACGGCCCTTCCTGAGAGAGAGCCTCCGTATACCCCAATGCCTTTTCCCAACATATAGTTATCCAGGTTTTCAGCCTCTTCAAAAACGTCAAGATGCTCCATCTTCTCCATTGTGATCATGTCCCTGGTCTGAAGGATATGGAGATTACGGCTCGCGCATCCGTCAAAGGTGAATTCAATTTCCTGGGGATTCCATTTTTTTTCGTAAACCAGCTCTCTTGAAAGTGCGAGAAGGGGTTTGTAGATATCCGGGAATTTTTTTTCCAGACAAAATTCTATAGACCGGCCGTCGATTTCAGCCTGCTCCTCCGAAATTGGATATGAGGTCACAAGACCTCCTACAATGTCCTCGCCATGTACATTGTCGCTGTAATCTCCCCACAAGGCAACCCGCCTGACCCTGCGATACGGGTGGGCTGTGAACACAACTCCGCTTCCGGATTCCGGACCTAGATTGCCGAATACCATGCTTTGAACAATGACAGCCGTGCCCCATGATCCGGACAGGCCCATCAGATCCCGGTATTCCCGTGTCTTGGAGCTGTTCCAGGAATCAAAGACCATTTCCACGGCACTGATCAGCTGGAGCCAGGGGTCGTCTGGAATGACTATTCCAAAGCCTTGGATCTCTTTCCGGTATTCTAAGGCCAGTTCTTTCATCTGGTCAGGTGTGAAGCGGCTTTTTCGGCGCACATGGTACCGTTCCTTGGCACTGTCCATCAGGAGCTGAAAGGCGTCTCGTTCCATTCCTCCTGCCATTGCCCAGGACTGCAGGAAACGGCGGAAATTGTCCCATGCCGGGCAGGGTTTGCCGGAAGCTTGGGCAAAACCGGAAACTAACTCCTCGTTTAAGCCCACGTTATGAATTGTGGCCATCATTCCGGGCGTGGAAATGGCTGCGCCGCTGCGCACGGATAAGAGCAGCGGATTTTTACGGTCACCGTATCCGCGGCCTGTCATGGTTTCCAGTTTTTTAACGGACCGATGCATCTGGGACATGAATTCGTTATGAACACTTAAAAAGTTTTTCACAACAGATCGGCAGCGAAAGATCTCAGTGGTTATGACGAATCCCGGGGGCACTGGTTTCTTTTCATAGGCCAGAAGCGTCAGGTTGTACCCCTTGTTTCCAAGATGAATCAGGTTGTGGGTCCATGGATTGGGTTTATGTAAAAAGCTGATAACCTTTACCGGGTTGTAGGTCATTAGAAGATCCAGGCTCTTTGGGTCCAGCGCCTCCTTCTGTTCTTCCAGTGTGTGGTAGATTCCGGTGATGAAGTTGTCCAGCTCCCGTAGCCCGAACGCCTCTGCTATGTGATCCCGCATAACAGATTCTGAAAGTTTGAGGATCTGCTCTTTGGATATCCGGTCCCCTGATTTCGTATCGCCGGGAGACCCGGACTCCCGGCTGCCATCCCGATCCACAAGCATGGATCTGTATTTGGGCAGCAGATTTTTAAAACCGGTCTGTGGGATTATGGTTGAGAGATTGTACTGGTGAATATTGGTGTAATAGGTATAAATAACGTCCTTTACCCCTTCTGAAAATCCTCGCAGGATGTCCATGTACTGGGCAAAGGAAAACCGTCTGACCCCCAGTGAACTCGACAGGAGTGAAAGCTGGGTCTCCAACCGCCGGCTGGTGATCCCGTCGATATTCAGGGCTCTGAGGTAGAGCCTTAAGCACTTGACGATCCTGACAAACGTGGCCCTGGTGATAAACGATACATTTACGGTACGGGGTAGTTCTTCAAGATAGATCCTTGCAAGGTTTTCAAGCCTGAAGGTGAGTCCGAGCGCGTCGAATTTTTTTTCACGGTAGCAGCCGTAAACCGAGGGGATATCCACGCCGATATGACGTTTATGATAGATGTCTTCCCGCGCCTTGAAGGTCCGGCTGCTCAGGATGATCTCTTTGAGGCCTTGCAGCCGGTTTAACAGGATATTCAAGCGCTGGACAGTGTCACATTCGTGAAGTTCCTTGACAAGTCCATTCGTCTCGGGAAAATCTGTTCCAGCCCCATATTCAAGTTCATGGCCAAGTTCCTGAAATCCCAGGTTGTATTTCTGATAAACGAGCCTGTACATCCTGACAAGCAGTCTAAACCTTCTGACCTCGGTTTGTGCAATGTCATCCTGCTCTGCCAGGAATTTTTTCATCTTGTCATTGCTTAATTTTAAAAGGTCTTTGTTCTCATCGATTTCAGGAAGGGAAAATATCCTTTGAACCAGTTTGTGGATGACATCCACAAACTCACCCTCGGTTGCGACCCTGGTCACAATTTCGAGCGGCAGGAAATGGGTCAGGGGATCACGATTTTTTGTTCTCCAGAATTGAAAAATGGCCTCGATAAACTCCACAATCAGGTTACTGCTTTCCACGTGGCTCTGTTTTCTTAAGAAATGGATGAGCGGATCCCGGCGTTTGTGAATCTCGTCAAGTTCCGTGGACACGTCTCTCAAGACCCCTTCTGCGCCGATTTCGTTGAAAAACACGGGCATCAGCCTGGCAAACTGCTTGACCAGGTTGTAGACCGGTTCAACAGGGTGATTTAAGAGTTCTGTAATGTGCCGCTGAAACAGGTCCGTGTCTTTTATGCAGGTGCCGGAAAGTTTAAGATTGACGATCAGGGCGGAAAAGAGGGTGGCGCACCATTTGGGCTCATGCATGATCAGGCTGAGCCATACCCGGATATTGCCCAGATGGGCCGGGTTAGTTATGGGCTGCCAGTCTCTGGTCACTCCAATAACATTGGCATATTGAAAACCAAAGCGCGTGGTCTCACGCAGGAAGGTCTCCACGAGCCGGCTGTTGCCCCTGTCAAAGATTTCGGTTCCCGCGATCTGGATGCATTGCAGTGAGGTGTGCGGGTAATTTCTGACATTTGCCTTTAAGAGCTGAAACGCTGTCAGGAGAAACCTCTCGATTTCTTCGAATTTCTGTACCCGGATCAGATGGACCAGGGCCTGATTGATTTCTCTTAAGGTCTCTTCATGGATCAGGAAGAGACCCGAGGTATCCATGATTCTGAAGAGGAAAAGCAGCCTCCGGTTTTCAGCGAACCGGACCCCGGTATCGTCTTCCAGGCTTGCCTCGACCAGCTTTTCAGGCACCTCCCTGTAAAGCCGGACAATGTCCAGATGAGACGGCAGTTCAAGAAGCAGGGTCAATGGTTCCTCACCATTTGAATCAGCCTCAATCTCAATGCGTTTAAGGGAATCGGAATGCCCTTTCAGCCTCTGATGCGAAATCCGGTTGAACAGCCTGCCCGCCTCCCATCCTTGGCACATCTCCCCGCACTGGTCTGAAAACCAGGGCAGAGGATCTTCCTCGCTCAACCAGTAACGATAATTGAGGAACAGAATTTTTTTTAAGAGTCCGGCGGCCGGTTTCAGGTCATATCCGATTTTATTGGTTGACCGGGCCTGTCTGCTGATTTTGAGCAGAAGGGCACAGATTTTTTTTATGCAATGACGGCTCTGAATCATGTACATCGTGACATCGTCATCAAGGGCAACAAGCCGTGAAAAGCAGGCGGCAAGGACGGATTCGTATCCGGCCGGGCCATCATGATCAAGGCGGGAGACGAGCCTTTCAATATAAGCGAGAAGCGCCTCCATTGCCGTCTCTTTTTCGCCGGACGGCTGTTTGAGGGGCGAATCAATTGCAGAGAGGAAAATATCGCAGAATCGTCCAAATGCCTCCGGACCATCCCGGTGTTGATGATAATGATCGAAATTTTTCAGAACAAAGGCGCGCAGTCTGGGCAGTATCAATGTCCAGTTACGGAAGGGGTGATGGATTTCATAAAGCAGCTGCTCCAGGTTGGCGTGAATGCCCTTATACTTCTTGACAATATCAGAGAGAAGAGCACAGGAGGGGTCAATGGCCACCTCGCTGACGGCGGTCTCAAGCAGATTGGCCCTTAAGGCGTCCGAATCAATGGCCGGCTGGGAAGATTTGGTCATTTTATATGTAACCGTTCACTAGAGGTACGAACTTACGAGAACCCCGGGCATGTAAACGTTTACCAGTGCCCCATATGTGCGTGATCAGGGCGAGTGACTATAGCCACACTATGTCGCTTGCCCTGAGCGCGTGCAGATGGGGTGCTGGTGAACGTTTACTTTTATATCGGTTTTTGATTTTCCATGTGCAGGATCAGGTCGACCATCCGGTTGGAATAGCCCCATTCATTGTCGTACCAGCAGAGCACCTTGACCATGTTTCCAATTACTTTTGTGGACAGCGCGTCGACCACTGCGGAATGAGGATTTCCTGTATAGTCTATGGAGACCAGAGGTTCTTCCGAATAGCCGAGATATCGGTCGGCAGCCTCTTTCAACGCCTGGTTGACCTCCGTCACACTGGTTTCCTGTTCAACTTCCATTACAGCATCTACAATGGATACATCGGGTGTGGGTACCCGTATGGACAGACCGTCGAATTTCCCATCCAGTTCGGGCATGACGAGAGCTACGGCAGACGCAGCGCCGGTCTTGGTCGGGATCATGGAAAGGGCTGCTGCGCGTGCGCGGCGTAAATCAGAATGGGGGAAATCAAGGATTCTCTGATCGTTTGTGTAGGCATGGACTGTTGTTATGAGCCCTTTTTTGATGCCGAACCGGTCCAGGATCACTCTTGCCATGGGGGCCAGGCAGTTGGTGGTGCAGGAGGCGTTTGACACGATGTGATGCTCCAAGGGATCATACTCTTCTTCATTAACGCCCATGACGATAGTCTTGATATCGCCTTTTGCAGGGGCTGAGATCACCACCTTTTTTGCGCCTGCATCTATATGGGCCGAGGCCTTTTCCTGCGTCACAAAGAGGCCCGTGGATTCAATCACATAATCTACTCCAAGGTCACCCCACGGGATATCGGCCGGATTCCTGTGGCTGGTTACCTCGATTTTTTGCCCATCCACCCTGATTCCTCTGTCGACAGCCTCTATTTTTTTGTCGAACACGCCCATTACGGAATCATATTTCAGCAGGTGGGCAAGTGTCGGATTGTTCGTGAGGTCGTTAACAGCCTTGACCTTGACATCTTTAAAAGTCTCATATTTGTCGATGGCCCTGAAAATGTTTCTGCCTATCCGTCCAAAGCCGTTGATGCCTATCTTTATTGTCATGCCGAAATCTCCTCAAATTTTTTTTAAATGATTGGGTATTATGGGGTTGGTTTTAACTTCGGCCATTATAACGGTGGGCATAGCCCACCCTACAAGAGAACTAAGAATAACATGGTGGAAATATGTATTTTTTGTAGGGTGGGCTGTGCCCACCTTTGCCCAATGA
>JAYEJK010000011.1:0-6091 GCA_034660535.1 Thermodesulfobacteriota bacterium
TGGACTCTGTTCAGTACCCCCCTGAGGGGTATAAGTGCCTTAAAACATGTGGCACCACAGGCGTCACATATAACTTCGGAGTTTTTCTGCCACAAAAAACAAGAAAATTACCACTAAGGCACTAAAACCTCAGAATTGTAACTGTTTGACAGCGCTTCACAGGGAGGCGATCAGGCCGATCAGCTATACAACGGGTATGCTGGGCGGCCTGATCGCCTTCCTGTGGAGTGCTGCCGAATAGTTACCTGGGAATCATGTGTTCTGTCGTAATTTCAATCCGTTGTTCTTCAAGATGAATATCGAATGTCGAACAAGGAATCGCAGCATCTCGAAGTGTGGTACTTCGTCATTCGATATTCCCTGTTCGACATTCATCATTCAATTGGCGCTTATTGGCGCCTAAGGGTCTGGAAAGAAATAACTTGGATTTTCCGTTTCCGAACTGTATCACACCTTTAGCCGGTTTGACATCCCCGAAATCCTCACCGTAGCCCTGCTACGCTTGCGGTTTCGTGAATATCAAACCGACTAAATCTGCAACACATTTCGGATCGGAATTACCCAAGTTATTTCTTTCCAGACCCTAAATGGACATTTTTTGGTAAGGAGGGTCAGGAAATGAAAATAGCGGTCGCAACCAATGATAAAAAAAGCATTGCCGAGCATTTTGGGAGAAGCGCCTTTATCCTTGTGGCCACTGTGGAGGATGGGAAGGTTGTCAACAAGGAAGAAAGAGAAAGGGCCAGGCATCCTTTTTTCGCTGATGATGAACACTATCCCCAAACAAATAAAAAAGGAAGACACGGCTTTGGCCCTAAAGCCGAGGAGAGCCACGGAAAAATGTTCGATGGTTTCAAGGATTGTGAGGTCTTGATCGTGAACCTGATCGGGACAGGGGCATACAATTATTTTTTAAGCTCAGGAGTCAGGGTCATTGCTACTGATGTAAAAAATATTGATGAAGCGGTTGATCTATATATAAATGGTAAGCTTAATCATATTGGAACCCAGATGGATTAGCAGTCTATTTTCAGCGAGCCCTTAGCCTTGTTCATAGGACAACCGAAGTGGCGGCAATATTTGCAGTAATGCAGTGCGATGCCAGCCGCGACAGGCAGGCAGAGCAGCCAGTAGATCAAAAGCATAGGCAAATCGTTTATCAACCAAAAATTTGGTATTACGATTATACCCCTCAAGGGGGTACTGAAAATAGTCCAGGACCTTTAAAAATTTCCAGTTTATCTGGGTTAGAACTCACAAAACAACTACTCAGACTTTCGGTGACCCCTGAACCTCTGAACCTTTACGGTAAAATCAGGATGCGCCCATTGATCAGGGAGCTTAAAAAAATTGTCGGTCCGGCAAATGTGACCACTGCCCCGGAGGATCTTCTTTGCTATTCCTATGATGGAACAGCGCTGGAATATCAGCCCGAGGCCGTGGTGTTTCCCGGTTCCGTGGAAGAAGTCAGCCTTGTTATGCAGCTGGCTTATAAAAATTCAATTCCCGTGGCGCCCAGGGGGGCCGGCACCGGGATGACCGGAGGTTCTCTGCCCGTGGCCGGGGGGCTGGTAATGGCCATGAGCCGGTTTGACCGGATTTTGGAGATTGACAGTGAAAACCAGATTGCTATAGTGGAACCAGGGGTGATCACCGGCCAATTTCAGGAAGAGGTTAGACGTAAGGGCCTTTTTTATCCCCCTGACCCGGCCAGCAAGGGGTTCTGCACAATCGGCGGCAACGTGGCCGAATGCGCGGGAGGCCCAAGCGCCGTCAAATATGGGGTTACCCGGGATTATGTCCTGGGCCTTGAGGTGGTCCTGCCAAACGGTGGGACAATGGCCACCGGAGTAAGGACCGCCAAGGGCGTGGTCGGTTACGACCTGACCCGGCTTTTTGTCGGGTCTGAAGGCACGCTTGGCGTGATCACAAAGATAATCCTGAAACTCCTGGCCTGTCCCACGGACAGAAGGACTTTCCTTATATTGTGTCCCAGTCTGCAAAGGGCCGTTGCCCTTGTTTCCGAGATCCTGTCCGAGCATCTGCCGTGTACTCTGGAATACATGGACAGGACTGCGATCAAGATCGTGTCTCAAGGTCTCCCTTATGAGCTTACACCGGGAACCGAGGCCATGCTTCTTATCGAACTGGATGGAGATAGCGAGTCCGTTGAAAGCCAAACGAAAAAATTATCCGATTTCCTTGACAAGCAGTCTGATCTTCTGGCCGTAAAACAGGCAGCGAGTCAGGCCGAGGCTGATTCCCTCCTGAAAGCGAGGAGGTCCATATCACCTGCCGCCTTTCAATTGAAACCCCACAAGATGAGTGAAGATGTGGTTGTGCCGCGCACCAGGATTCCGGACCTGGTTAATTTCATTGAGCGGCTCGGCAAGGAACTGGATATTACAATTTTTACATTTGGTCATGCCGGAGACGGCAATATCCACGTGAATATCATGCTTGACAGGGAAGACCCTAAAGAGGTCAAGCAGTGCGAAATTGCGAAGAGACGGTTGTTTGAACACGTGATACAGCTTTCCGGCACACTGTCGGGCGAGCATGGAATTGGAATTACCAAGGCCGGTTACCTGCCCCTGGAACTTGATGAGAACAGTCTGAAAATGATGCGGCAGATAAAAAATCTTTTTGACCCGAAAAATATCATGAACCCGGGCAAGATTTTTCAATAGTAGGTAGTGCCGGAAAAAAACGATTGACATAACCACGCATGATGAATTATAGAAGCGGTTTGGCCTGATATCTTGAGGGCGTGGTGTATTTTATTGTCTCGTAAAAAATCTGCCGATCAGGATCACAGTCCCGATGTAACCGATCACAGGGCAGCAAAAGCCTGCCGGATCGCAAACCCCTTGCCCTTTAAGTGCTTACGTCCTGATAATTACGATATATTGCATACGCATTAAGGGCTCAAGTAAAAATAAGTTGGACAATATCGCGCTCAGATTTAGGTCGGATTGGGCCGATTGTGAGGTTACAAAACCGCAGGACTAGCAGTGCTAATTTGAGGATTTTGTAACCTCACAATCGGCCCAAAACGGCCTGAAGATGAGATGGAAGATGTACAAGTTATTTTTACTTGAGCCCTAAGCACGCATAAGCGGTTTTTGCGGGATCGACAATGTTAAATTTGCCTTTTAGGCGTAAATGTTCACCAGGAGTAAAAGAGGCCGAAAACACTCTGCATGTCTTAAGTGCAGGCTGAACTGGAGATAATATGATTGAAGTAGAAGTAAAAGGTGATATTGAGCATGCCATTCGACTGCTGAAGAAGAAGCTTCAGATGGATGGGATCAAGAAGGAGTTGAAACGGCGTGAATATTATGAAAAGCCCAGCGTGAAGCGACGCCGGAAGCAGGCGGAAGCCAAGCGTAAACTCAGAAAACTTATGCATAGAATGGCAAGGGAATATTAAAAGTTCGTCTAACGACATGCCTGATACTATCACGGCAAGTAAGTCGCTGGATGATTTTCAGGATTTGTTTCTCCACTATCTGGGGGTCGAACGTAGACTGGCCGCAAATACCATTCAATCTTATCATTCCGATCTTGTATCATTCCTTGACGTTATTGAAAAATCAGGAGTCAGGGAATGGCGCCACGTTACGATCGGTCATATCCGTGCCTATCTGACCAGATGCCGCAGGAACGGCATCTCTACCCGAAGTAACGCCAGAAGGGTCTCAACGCTTCGTTCTTTTTTTCGCTTTCTTGTTTCCGAAGATCTGATTCCAGTTGATCCTACATCCATAATCGATCTGCCGAAATCAGGGAGGTATCTCCCCAAAGTTCTTTCCATTTCCGAGGTTACGGAACTCCTTAAGGCGATAGACGGTTCAGACCCGTTGTCACTCCGCAATGCGGCCATGCTTTACCTTTTGTATGCCACAGGGCTCAGAGTGACGGAACTCGTGAGTCTGCCGGTTGCTGTTTTAAATATGAACGCGGGTTTTCTTCGCGTCCTTGGAAAGGGTTCCAAGGAACGGCTTGTACCATTTGGTGATGCGGCCATGGAAAAGATAGAGACGTATCTCAAATCGGCACGTTCGAAAATCCTCAAGGGAAGAGCCAGCGATTTTCTTTTTGTCACCGCTAGGGGAACGGCCATGACAAGGCTGCGTTTCTGGCAGATTATCCGGGAGACAGCCTTTGCCGCTGGAATAAAGAAGAAAATCAGCCCTCACATGCTAAGGCACTCCTTTGCCACACATCTGCTGGAGCATGGAGCTGATCTCAGATCTGTTCAGATCATGCTCGGACATTCCGACATAGTAACTACCCAGATATACACCCATGTGGACAAAGACAGACTTAAGTCTATCCATCAAAAATTTCACCCCAGAGGTTAATTCAGAGAACCCTGAACCCTGAATCACCTTTTCGGCATATCTTCAGGCCGGTTCACATTGTGGAACGTATTGTTTTTTTGTGCTACGGAGAATATTTCATCGCCTGTGACCCGCCTGACGCGCAGGTCTTCAAACAAAAGCCCCACCTTTTTTTCATGTTTGATCAATTTTTTTTCCACCACGGAAACTATGTCCCTGCTATACACAGCGAATAACGGCTCGGGTCCTGAATCCGGCCATGGGAGAACCACATCCCATTCCCCGGGCAAATCACACAAGTATCGGATTAAGCCTGCATCTGGAAACGGCATGTCGCAGGCCGTTATAAATGCCCGGCGTGTCCGGATCTGTTTCAATGCGGCATGTATGCCTGCCAGCGGACCGGCTCCCACAAACGTATCCCCAATCTCCAGCCAACCGAGAAATCCGTAAACATCCGGGGTAGTTGTGACCAGGAGGCGATTGTAAAAGAGCTGGTTCAGTATTTCCGCGGCATGTTCGATCAGAGTGCGCCCGTTCAGTTCGGCCAGAGCCTTGTTTGAACCGAACCGGGTACAAAGACCTCCGGCCAGGATTACTCCGGTCACACCGGTTATTAAATATTTCTTACCGGACGGGCCTTCATGCCGGTCCAAAGCAAGGGATTGTTCACTCACCATAGTGAATAGTGATGGTTATCTCTTTTGGATTCGGGCAGCCCTTGAGCGAGTCGGTCATGCCCTTGACGGACTGTCCTATGAACCTTTGAACGAATGAATTCAAGGGGATATTTTTCCCATTTACAAACAGCGCTGTCTTTGTTTCAGAAGCCGGTTTTATGAATTTTTCGACCAGGAAGGCGGCCAGAGCGGAAACATCTTCCAGGCCGAAACAGGGCAGATCCCGTCCCGGATCCACATCGCTTACCATGGCTATCCAGGTATGGTCCGGATTCTCAATCGGTTTATCGTGTGCCTTGATTCTGAACAGCTCGATTTTGGGCATGTCAGCCCTTTTATAGCCTTCCGTAATTACAATGTCCACATCCTGAAAATATCCGGCAACAAGCTCCGACACATCACAATCCCCGTCTGTGTCCCGGATCACGCCAAGACCCGAGGGAGATGATAGGGCCGTGACCCTGGCCCCGGCCCGCTTGTGGCGCCAGGTATCCTTGCCCGGGGTATCCATCTCAAATTCGTGAACGTGATGCTTGATGGTCCCCACCTGGTATCCAAGACCATTCAGTTCAGGAATAAGTTTCTCAAGCAGCGTGGTCTTGCCGCTGTCCGGCTTGCCGACAAGTGACACAACAGGCGGCATGAATCCCCCTCTTATTAATTACGAATTAGGAATTATGAAGAACGACAATTACGAATTACGAATCTTAGGGTCTGGAAAGAAATAACTTGGGTAATTCCGATCCGAAATGTGTTGCAGATTTAGTCGGTTTGATATTCACGAAACCGCAAGCGTAGCAGGGCTACGGTGAGGATTTCGGGGATGTCAAACCGGCTAAAGGTGTGATACAGTTCGGAAACGGAAAATCCAAGTTATTTCTTTCCAGACCCTTATGTTGCCTTGCCCATAAAACCATTACTTCCATAACATTCGTAACTCCTAACCCAGATAAACTGGAATTTTTAAAGGTCCTGGACTCTGTTCAGTACCCCCCTGAGGGGTATAAGTACCTTAACAGCTGCGTGTAACTATTTAAAAATATTTCACCTTTTTGATTTCCTGCC
>JAYEJK010000012.1:0-6050 GCA_034660535.1 Thermodesulfobacteriota bacterium
TTGTGCTTCGTCACGGTGGGGAAATTACTGCCAGAAGCACGCCGGGAGTGGGATCGACGTTTTATATCAGACTGCCCCGCGGATCAAATGTCTGTACCAATTCTTCCTGAACCGCCCAACCTGCCCGGTTTTTTGTGAAAGTATCAATAGCATTATTTTAAAGGAAGAGAGTGGATATTTTCAAGAATGTCCAGTAAACGGTCCCTCTGGTTTTTGTCTTGATTGAGGATCAGGACAAAGCTGTCCGGTTGTTTGTCGGTCAGGAAATAGCCTGCATATGAAAAGACCCCGGTCAGGGTCCCTGATTTGACTCTTCTGTTATCGGCAAGGGGCAAAAGCATATAATAGGGCCGGAAGGCCTCTAAAATTTTGATCATGGCACGCGGGGTCACCCTGTTTTTACGTGACAACCCCGAACCCTCATCGATTTTCACCGATTTTTCATCAATTCCCAGCTCCTTATCGAGATACTCCGCAAGGGCGTTTCTCCCCTTCGCCCATGTGGCCGGATATCCCGATTGCTTGGCGCCGCAGGTGAGAAAGAGCTGGTTGGCTGTGTAGTTGTTTGAATAGAGCATCAGAGATTCGATCAGAGAGTCAAGTTTTTTTGAGGATCTGTGGATGTAGACCGGCGTAAGATCATCAGGCACATGGGAATGGATGATCCGGCCGTTGCCGGGAATCTTTTTTTTCTTTTGAATTGCCTGGAATAATTCGCCTGTGTGCCTTGTGATGTTCTTTCTGTCAGTGGAAATGTTGAGTCTGTAGACGCCGGGTTTAAGCCCTTTGCCCAGTTTTTTCATCAAAGGCAGGGTAGGGGTCTGGGGCTCGGCGGAGCGAACAGCGCCTTCTTGTGAAACCATTATATGGATCGTGTTGAAATTTACGGCTAATGCGGAGTTTACGGCATCGTAAGGGTTAAGACGCAGGCCTGAGCCGTCCGGATCGACCGCAATGTCAAACAGATAGTCGTCAAGCAAAATATTTCTGATTTGATGGACATTTTTTTCTTTTAAGACATCTATAATTTTTGAGATCTCTTCCGAGGTAAGTGCAGGATCTCCGAATCCCCGGATGTATAGATCATTTTCTCTGTTATGATAAAATTGGGTTTCAAAGCGGAAGTCGGGTCCCAGGATTTCAAGGGCCGCGCATGCGGTTGCGATTTTTATGATGCTGGCAGGCGCCAGAAGGGAGTCGGGATTATTGGCTGCAATGACTCGGCCCCCCTTGGTAACAATAAATCCGCCGTTTTTGATCAAACCCGCAGCTTTATCCGGCAGAGGTTGGTCCGGAAGAGATGCCGCACTTGCAGCCGCGCCGACAATGCAGAAGAGTACGGCGGACAACACGGTCTGCGTTGTCCGCCGGAATGATGATTTCAGTAACGCTTTGAATGCCCGTCCGTAAACGACCGTTTTGTGCTGCGAGGCAAATGCCCTTGGGGTGATCAATTTCTGCATCATGCTGCAATCTTAGCATTTTTTACCCTTGAATAAAACCTGATTATATTTGTAAGTGAATCACTTTCCGGCCGGGATGTAAATATTCGGCTTTATGCCGAAAAATAGCTCAAACCACCGAATTGTAACTATTTGACAGCGCTTCACAGGGAGGTGATCAGGGTGATCAGCTATACACACCGGTATGCTGGTCGGCCTGATCGCCTTCCTGTGAAGCGCTGTCAAATAGTTACGCCGGGATAATAAAAAGACTTGCTAATTCAATGCAAAAAGTCATAGGATGAAAATCAGTTAGAGCCTGTTTGAAAAGGGCACATCCCACTAACTGTCGTTATTCATAATTCATAATTCATAATTCATCATTCCAAACAGGTAGCTGATCATGTTGGAAGCATTGCTCTATCCCAAGACCATTGCGGTGGTGGGAGCCTCGAAAAAGCCGGGCAAGGTCGGCCATGACATTCTGGCCAATCTTATAAAAGGAGGTTTTTCCGGCAAGATTATTCCGATTAATCCAACCGCGGACCATGTTCTTGATCTTCCCTGTTACAAGAGTCCTGATGACTGCGGGGAATCAATTGACTTGAGCGTGATTGTCGTGCCCAGGGGGGCCGTGATTGAGGCGGTTCACAGTTCCATTAAGGCCGGGGCGGGCGCTATTGTCGTGATCACGGCAGGTTTCAAGGAAATTGGAGAACAAGGCGCGGCCCTGGAACGGAGGATTGCTGAAATATGTTCTCTTACTGGTGTCCGATTGCTGGGTCCCAACTGCCTTGGACTGATCAATACCCAAAACAGTATGAATGCCTCTTTTGGCGGAGATATCCCCATGGCAGGCGGTATATCGATCATTTCACAGTCCGGTGCATTGTGTACCGCGATTCTTGACACAGCGGCCGGTCTTAATCTTGGGCTTGCCAAACTGTTCAGCATCGGAAATAAGGCCGATATCAGCGAAGTGGATCTGTTGAGGGCGCTTGGCCTGGACGAACAGACCAGGGTAATAGTCGGTTATCTCGAGGACATTACCTCTGGAGATGATTTTATCAAGGCAGCCACCGAGGCATCAACAGCAAAACCTGTGATAATATTAAAATCAGGGACAACCGAGGCCGGGCTCAAGGCTGCATCCTCGCATACAGGAGTGCTGGCTGGTGTTGATACTGCATATGGAGCGGCATTCATGCGTTCCGGAGTAATACGGGCCGAAAATTATGAAGACCTGTTTGATTTTGCAACCGCATTTGCCATTCAGCCTCTGCCGAAAGGAGATCGTGTTCTGATTATTACCAATGCGGGAGGGCCCGGTACAATGGCGGCTGACGCGGTGGAAAACGCGGGTATGCGCGTTGTGGCCCTGGAAAGTAATGTTGCCACTGCTCTGAAAAGCAAACTGCCGGTTGCGGCCAGCGTGGGCAATCCCATTGACGTGCTTGGCGACGCAGACCCGGAGCGTTACTCAGCAGCGCTTGATGCGGCCCAGGAAGATGATTCCGTGGACGCGGTTATCGTGATTCTTACTCCCCAGGTTATGACCAGGCCGGTTGAAACGGCCAAGGCCATTGTTAGAGGATCCCAGAAGGGGAATAAAACGGTTGTGGCTTCATTCATGGGCGGCAAGGGGGTGGTGCCGGGCCGCGATGAACTGGCCGCTGCCGGGCTGCCTCAATATTATTCGCCTGAACGGGCCGTTGCAGCGCTTAAGGCAATGAACGATTATGCCGCATGGAAACGGAGACCGCCGCGTATAGTGGCGCGATTCCGGGTCAATACACGACGGGTTGAAAGAATCATCACTCGTTGTTTGAGGTCCGACAGGCTTCAGCTCGGTGAAGTCAAGGGAAAGGATATATTGAGGGCCTATGGATTCAGGGTCCCGGGTGGATTTTTAGCCGGCAACACAGATGAGGCTGTTGAGGCTGCCGAGCGTATAGGGTATCCGGTCGCCATGAAGATTGTATCACCTGACGTGGTACACAAGTCCGACCTGGGCGGTGTGAGGCTGAACATCCCAAACAGCCAGGGGGTGAGAGACGCCTTTGATCTCATGATGCTCAGGATAAATCAACGTATGCCGGATGCCCGGATAGAAGGGATATATGTAGAGAAGATGGTTGGCAAGGGACTTGAGGTAATTATCGGGATGAACAGGGATCCGCAGTTCGGCCCGATGCTTATGTTCGGCCTTGGCGGAATATTCGTGGAGGTCATGAAGGACGTTACTTTTTATATCGCGCCTATCACACATGATGAGGCGATGCATATGCTGATGTCCACGCGTTCTTACAAGATACTGGTGGGAGCGCGCGGACATCAGGGGGTTGACCTGAATGCGATTGCCACCGGTCTTCAGCGGATAAGCCAGCTCTCCACGGATTTCCCCCGGATCGCTGAACTTGATATCAATCCGTTTATTGTGGGAGAGTTAGGGACAGTGCCGGTTGCGGCGGATGTCAGAATGACATTGCAATCTCTGGAAGATTGATTTTTGTCGGAACAGATATCGTCAACCACTCAACCACTCAACCAATATAGAGTCTGATCATGAATAAGCGTGACCCGATCAATTTCGATCAGGAATGGCAGGATAGATATCAGGACATGATTGCTGACCCGGAGCAGGCCGTATCTCACCTCCGGTCGGGCCGGCGCGTATTTGTCGGCACAGGCTGCGGCAAGCCCGCCGAACTGATTCAGGCAATGACAGGCCGGGCCGGGAAGCTCACCGACATTGAGATCGTCCATTTATTGACAAAGGGGGAAGCGCTGTATGCAAACAAGGATTTTTCTCCTTTTTTCTGCGTGAACAGTTTTTTTATCGGAAGTAATGTCCGCGATGCGATTCAGGAAGGGCTGGGCCAGTATACTCCCATACTCCTATACGATATTCCTTATATGTTCTACTCCGGGAAATTCCCGCTGGATGCGGTCTTGATACAGGTGACGCCGCCGGATAAGCGGGGCATGGTGAGCCTGGGCATATCGGTGGACATCGTAAAGAGCGCCGCCCAGAACGGCTCTCTGGTTATTGCCGAAGTGAATCCGCAGATGCCGTGGACGCTCGGGGACAGCCTTATGGATATCAATGATATTGACATACTTGTGCCTGTAGATTATCCGATACTGGAAAGAAAGTCCGGAAAAATTATGGATGTTACCAGCCGGATTGGAGAACATATTGCAGGACTGATTGAAGACGGTTCGACAATCGAGTTCGGTATGGGACGCATTCCGGGGGTTGGCCGCATACCTCAGGCAGTGATAGCCTTTCTCAAGGGAAAAAAGGATCTTGGCATCCACACGGAAATGATTACGGACAGCATAATGGAACTCGTTGAATCAGGCGCTGTAACCGGTGTCAGGAAGTCAACGGATAAAGGCAGGATAGTCACCAGTTTCTGCATGGGGTCCAGGAAACTCTATGATTTCGTAAACAATAACCCGCTTTTTTCCTTTCGGCCCACCGAGTACGTGAATGATCCATATGTGATAGCAAAACAGCACAAGATGGTGTCAATCAACATGGCTCTTGAAGTGGATCTTACAGGCCAGGTCTGTTCCGATTCCGATGGAACCGCATTTTATTCCGGGATCGCCGGACAGGTTGACTTTCTCAGGGGCGCTGCCAGGTCCTCTGGAGGCAAGGCTATCATTGCATTGTCCTCAAAAGATATAAAGAAGAACAAGTCCCGAATTGTTTCCTGTCTGAGTCCGGGATCGGGCGTGGTCATCACAAGAGGTGAAGTGGAGTATGTGGTTACCGAACATGGTGTTGCCTATCTGCATGGCAAGAGTGTCCAGGACAGGGCCCTGGCCCTGATAAGCATTGCCGATTCTCTGTACAGGGAGCAGCTTTTCAACGAGGCAATGGATTTCAAATACATTCGTCCTGAATTCGCTGAAGTAAAAGGGAAATTCATGATTGGTTCCCAGGATATGAAGGCCTCCATGTTGCTTGAGGACGGCAACCAGATTAATTTCAGGCCGATTCATCCGACAGATGAACGCGGCATCAGGGATCTTGTTTATGCACTGTCCCAGGAGACTATTTATTTCCGGTACATGACCAGTGACATGAAGTTTGATCACAGGCAGATACATAGATTCGTTTATGTTGATCATCGCAAGGATATCGCCATTGTCGGCACAATACCCGAGGCCTATGGGGAGGACATCATTGTTGTGGGCAGGTATTATCTGGATACGAAAACCAACCGGGCCGAGGTTTTCTTTGTAGTCCGCGATGACTGGCAGAACCGCGGGATCGGATCATTTCTATTCAAACATCTTGCCGGGATTGCAAAAAAAAGCGGCATTGCAGGGTTTACCGCTGAATTTTTAAAAGGTAATGACCGGATGCAGGCGATTTTCAGTCATTCCGGATATCCGATGACCCGTGATGTTTCAGATGAGACATACAGGGTCAGGATAGAATTTGAGTGAACGTTTACAGGATGTGAAGTTAGGGTCTGGAAAGAAATAACTTGGGTAATTCCGATCCGAAATGTGTTGCAGATTTAGTCGGTTTGATATTCACGAAACCGCAAGCGTAGCAGGGCTACGGTGAGGATTTCGGGGATGTCAAAC
>JAYEJK010000013.1:0-6040 GCA_034660535.1 Thermodesulfobacteriota bacterium
CATAAATTGAATTTTCATGTTCTCGGTAAATCACAGAAAATGGGAATCTCGAAAGCAAGAATCTTCGGAATCCGTTTTGAAATAATGGCCATGTACAGGGCAACTCACTAATTTCCTGATAAGCTGATTCCAACTCATCTAGAAAATCATCACCTAGCCCGTTTGCCTGCTCTTGATACCAAAAATATGAAGATTTTACTTCAGATGCTATTTCTGAATGAAATCGCATCTCGGACATTTTTAACCCTTCACTCTTTTCTTTATATCTTCCCAGGATACCGACTCAACTTCTCCAGAAACAAGCTCTGCAAACCTTTTTTGAGCTAATTCACCCCAAGCCTGATCAACACCCTCATCTTGTCGTGTCTCAAGTGAAGAAATCAAACAGTGGGCTACCATCGCTTTTTCTTTAGCATTTAGATATTTAACACTTTCGATAACTTGTTTCACATTCACAATTCAACCTCCAGGTTAATGTTTGGGGGTCATGTTTGGACGTAAATGGGGGACATTCATTCATTATGAAGTATGCCCCGCACACCCTTTTAAAACCAAGCGACCATACCGTTTCAAGTGCAAGTTGTCATACTTTTGTTCCAATGCAGTGAAAAACCGGGGGACATTTGTAAATCAGTAACTCATTGTAAAAACTGTTAATATAATGTGTATAATGGGAACGACAATGGGGACGCTTGTGCTTTTGTTGCTTTATTCAAATTTCACGGCCACTTTTTATCGAACGAAGGACATTTGTTCGTCCTATTACAAGATTTCTCGCCACATCAGCCGCTGAATGCCCTGTCTCTTCTACTGCCAAATATGCGACCAATGCTCTCGCCTCAGCAATCTTTTTTTGTCTGCTTCCTGAACATATCGACTCTGGTGATGAAGAATAATCAGCCTGCGGATGAGGATGTTAAAATAAGGTGGGGGCGGTTAAAAATTAAACGATTTTGAAAAAAATGCCCCGTCCTTCTATAATTCATGGAAAATAACGGATAAAAATAACCAAATCATCTTCAATTATACCGATTCGGTAATTTCCAAAACGAATACGATAATAACCACTTTCACCTTTAAATTTTTTGAGGTTAGTGATCCTGGAAGTGGTTTCGGCCAGTTCAACGTCTTCGATGGCCTCTTTTACACAATCCAAAAAATCAAAGTCATTTTTTTGTCTTCGTAAATCTTTGGCAAAGCTTTTTCTGAAATCCGTTCTCATGCAGAGCCTTCTTTGCCTTCCAGGATTTGAAAAATATCATCCCTACTAATTGGACCGGAATTTTCGCCATCCTGAATGGCTCGAACCATGGCAATATCTTCCATTACTTCAACCAGCAAATCATGGACAACTTCCTTTTTCTCTTCAATAGCTTCGATAATCGCCTGCTTGAAGAGATCCTTAATTTTTCTATCATCAATTAATGTTTCCATATTGTACCTGTCCTTGTCCTTCCTAAAAATACATGTCATGGGATAGGGGACATCCTATATTTAGGGTCTGGAAAGAAATAACTTGGATTTTCCGTTTCCGAACTGTATCACACCTTTAGCCGGTTTGACATCCCCGAAATCCTCACCGTAGCCCTGCTACGCTTGCGGTTTCGTGAATATCAAACCGACTAAATCTGCAACACATTTCGGATCGGAATTACCCAAGTTATTTCTTTCCAGACCCTAAGGGAGATTGGGGGCATCTTCATATATCATTTACCATCTTTAACTTTCTTCCATTTTTCCATTTTAAAACCCAATATGGCCGGCTAAAATCAACCGATTGATTTAACCGGAAATGCCTCTTCCACGGCACGACGAACATCCTCCTTGTCAACCCTTTTAAACGTATTCCCGGCACACCCTTTCAAAACCAAGCGATACCACGGCATACCGTTTCAGGCGTAAGTCGTCATACTTTTGTTCCAATGCAGCACCATATTGTGCTACCTGGTTTTTCGCCTCTTCCATTTTCGCCTTTATTGTCGGAAGGGCTTGCAACTCTTTTCTGCTCAGATTTTTTGCCTTTTCTCCCGTCAAACCGGCTTCTTTAAGACTTACGTATTTGAACTCAATGAGTATGTCAAGAATTTTGAAGCGTCTCATGTCAGGCCGGATGATCATGGTCAGGTCGGCATATCCGCGACCTGCTTCTTTTTCCGAATCCATGATATAGAGAATGTCATTGTAAAGAAGCGCTAAAAATGCCGTCTTAACGGTAAGCTCATTGGCCCATCTGTAATCACGATTACGAAATACCTGGAAAAACCTCTGCTCCACAAATTCGCAAAGAGGTTCCATGTTCCCTTTTGTATAAAGCTGTTTGGCAGCCAGAACACCATCATCTCTATCAGATGGTTCAGGAAGCAGCATTTCCTGAATTCGTTCTACGTAAAGACCGCGGGTTACTAAATTGGGAACTCTCAGGATCAATTCACCTACTTCTGTTTCTCCGTCTATTGTCAATACTCCGAAATAATAGAGAAACGAAGCCATAAATGCCAAATCCTTGCTTTTGTCGGAAAGCATCTGTTGAATCCCAAAACGAGTAGCCATCTTGGAAATAACCAGACGATTATCCTTTCTTATTAAATCAAGAAGCAACTGTCTGCCTCTCGGTATTTGAGATATATACTGAAGTTTTGCCTCGTCCGCAGCAAGATTGGTATCAAGCATTTCTCTCGGATACTTGCAGGCTACAGCAAATGCTTCCATAAAATAGATCGCCAAAGTGGGATTGTGGACCAAATCTTTTGCGTCAGGCGCAAACGCATATCCGTCATAGTAGATACGCATAAGATCAAGGGCATCCGCAGCATGTTTTTCTTTAAACCCGCATTCTGTAGCGATATCGTTTACAGTTTTCTCTATTTCTGATTGATGAAAGCCGCATAGGTCGTTGAATACAGGATCAAGATAAATATTCTTGGCGATATTGTACCCGCTTGTGATATCGCTCATCACCACAGGAGAAACACCTGTAATAAAACTACGATCAAAGCCGGAACCGTCTGTAAAAGATTTTACAGCCTTAAACAAGGTCTTTAAAGGTCCTTCTTCGTACACAAGGGCTTCATAGATATCCTTTTTCTCCCTGCGCACCCCCATCATGACCTCGTTGGCAAAGTTGTCATATTCGTCGACGAGAAGATAAACAGGATTCGGCGTCTGCCGGACAGCATCAAGCAAGGACTTAATCGAACTTACAGCATCATTCGGATATATTTCGATTGGTCGCTGTAAATAGTCTTCGTAGTTTGCATTGAATGATCTTATGCATGCATTTATGTGATTATGAAGGTTTTTCTTTATATCCTCAGCATTTCCTGAAGGATCAACACATGAAAAATCCCATTTCAGGATGAAATATTGATTGCGCAAAGGGGTCGGATTTTTCCCAATCAAGAGATGGCCGAAAAGGTCCTGAAACTTATCTTTTCCGGCCACGTCATAATAGTTTTCAAGCATGGAAAGCAAAAGACTTTTGCCGAATCTTCGAGGCCGCAAGAAAAGCAGGAAATATCCTCTGTTTTCGAGTAAGGCTATGCGGTCTGTCCGGTCGCAATAAAAAAGACCTTCTGTTATGACCTTATTAAAATCACATACACCGTAAGGAAATCTCATGGGAAAATCCTGGGCCTTCTTACTTTATAAGTTTCGTAATATTTCTGGGTTATTTCTATTTCTGTGGTCGGACGTAAACATTCGGCCAACCCGTCTGTTTGTCCTTCGTGCTCGTGCTCGTGCTCGTGAACGTACACGGTAACCAGTAGTTAACCGGAGTCTTGGATATGCAAAAGAGAAAACTGATGTGCAAACCGAACAAATCAGCCTGATTTTCACCCTTAAACCGTCCATTTCACCACCCAAATGGACGATTTATTTCACGAAGCTGAAAGCCTCCATCTTTTTCAAAAATTTTCCGTCCCTTGGCAAGTATGCCCAACTTCTCTTTGATTCCTTTAAATATCTTTTTGCGCAATTCGGTATAGTTGCCTTCGCCGCGATACATGAACAGCCACGATTCTTGCGACAACAGGAATCATTTAATGTTGTAGGCTTCATTATGGGATCCCAACAGTACAAACTTAATGGTTTCGTCAGATGTAACGAAACAATCGGAACAGGCAACAAATTCAGCGTCTCCCTTTTTTCGGCATGTAGCACAATATAAATATAAATAAATTATGATCAAGACTGATATTCAAACGTGTCTTAGGCATGATGCTCCTCCTTAAGTAATGTTCCCATTACACATACATCGGGAACCGTGTCAAGAAGTTGGCGGCTATAGTCTTGCTAATTCTCTATAAACAGCAGAATCATTGCGTTTGCCGACAAGCGCAATTTTGAGAACATTTTCTTCAACGCGGTAGATAATTCGATATTCTCCGATGTCTGTCCCTCGATAAGGGTACCCTTTCAATTCCTTTGAATCGTGAGGTTTAGAATTTGCCATTAATGAAAAAATCTTTTTTGAAACCTGCTTGAACTGTTTGGGTGACAGTTTGTCAAGAAAAGCTATAGTTTTTTTGGTTAAATCAAGCCTAAGCATGTTTTCCGCTCATAAAAGCCATTGATTCTTCCGATCCAACATATCCATCCGTCTCAGCTCTTACTGCCTTTTCAGCCCAATAAGCATCTTCAATTTGGGTTAGGCGCTCATATTCCTCAAAGGCTATCAGCACAATGACCTTACGACCCGTTTTCTCAACAATAACAGGTTCTTTCCTGGCAATATCAGAAAATTTTCCAAACTTATTTTTTACTTCTGTGGCTGTCGCTTCCATACTAACCTCCTCCATCCTTTTTGGCCATTTTAATCTTTTTGGCTAAAACGGTCAATACCTTCAAGGAAGTGCTCAGGGTCACATCTTCATGTAATCGTTCACAGGCCCTCCATCTGAACGCGCCCAACGGAAGTGCCCTTGGGGTGCGATCAGCCCGGCTCACATATTACTTATATGGTGAGCCGAACTGCCAGCGCCCATATGGAGGGCCTGTGAAGGATTACATTCTTAAGGAGTCTGCAAAATATGGGGGGGGGCTCTCTGAACGGTTACAATTTTTTCTTATTTTATTAAATAAACATCCACCGAAAGCAACTCTGCTGATTTGGCAAGACCTTTATCTGCGGTAATTAACGTCGAACCTGATGATGAAGCCGTAGCGAGATGTATTGCGTCTAGACTTCTCAGAGGCGATGTAAACTGGCCGATCCAATCTCTGGCCAGTATATAGTGGTGCGATTCAATGGGAAGCCTGGCATAAAAAAAGTCATCCAAGTGTGCAAGAAATTTGGCTATAATTCTGCTTCCGTCCTTGCGGTCCATATTTCCCTCACGGATCTTCCTGGATATTGCCGAAAACAGCTCCAACTCTGTCAGATTACTAATGGCAGGCCTGGCATGAGCAGTAATAAAATCTTCAGCCTTTTCGCTTAATGGTTCCGGGCAGTAGTAGGCCACGATGATGCTGGTATCCACGTAAAACACTAATAACGTTCCTCATCTCTTCCCTGAATAACCACACTACTCAATGGTTCGCCAGTAATTTTAATAGAAGAACGAAAGTCTTTTAAGCTCGGCAACGGCTTACCTTCACCTCGGGGCGGCACAAGGCGGGCTACTTCCTTGCCACGACGCAGAATGATCACTTCGCCTCCCACCTCCACCTGGTCAAGAAGAAAACTTAGTCGACTTCTTGCGTCTTTAACGTTTACCTCCATTTAGTTCCTTCCTATCCTAATTATTATGTACACTGGTAATGTACAATCTATTCATGAAAAAACAAATAAAATCCGTTTCAGTCCTCCGACCTGTTATGGAATGAGGGGACGTGGAATGAGGGCTCATCGTTCGTTGCTTATTGCAATTTTTTTTAGCCGCAGAAAATAATTGGGGCCGCGTCTGGGTTAGTGCATTAAGGGCTCAAGTAAAAATAAGTTGTACAATATTGCGCTCAGATTTAGGTCGGATTGGGCCGATTGTGAGGTTACAAAACCGCAGGACTAGCAGCGCTAATTTGAGGATTTTGTAACCTCACA
>JAYEJK010000014.1:0-6033 GCA_034660535.1 Thermodesulfobacteriota bacterium
GGACCTTTTAAAATTTCCAGTTTATCTGGGTTATACATTTCTTACCGGGATCAGCCAGTTATCATAGGATTTCAGAAAATCCGTCCAGAGAGCATGTTTCATTCGGGGCGCCCCGGGATTTTCTGAATTCAGCATGGATTCATCGATTGCCCGGTTTACCAGGGGCAGAATGAAAGGGCTGATTCTGGGATGCTTGGCAACAATTTTGTTTATCCGGTCCATCATATGTTCAGTTGCAGGAGGTCCGTGCCGGCGTGTGACAGGATTTGATTCTTGCGGTCCGGGAGCTGATTCCGAAGTCCTGTCAAGGAACTCCTTGATTTGTTCCCACTGGGCCTTTAGAAGGCTCGCATACTGTATGGCGTCAGCATCCTCGGCAGCCTTTTTCAGATCATCGAACCGGCTGAGAGCATCTGAGTCGGCTGAGGGCATGGAATGGAACTCGGTGAGCCGGCTCGATACAACAGCCGTGTGGCTGAATGTGGCGGAAAGCTGAGACAGAGAACCCATATCATCAATCTTCATCGCACCTTGGATCGCCTTATCCATGCGACCGTGAAAAAAGTCGTCCGCAATCGTGGTAAGGTCATCCATTAAGCTTTTGATATCAGCAAGTTCCTCTTCGTTAAGGTCCCCCTGAACCGATACCTGGAACTTGTCAAAGACAAGCCGGGAGACGACAAAACTCTCCTTTGACATGCCGGGTGAGCTGATATTTTCCGTTGATAATGTGTGAGCCCGGGCGCCGACTGCCGACAGGACGACAGCATCCCCCTCGTCGGTCAAGATCGTGATGTCAGTCCTCTTTGTTTCCGCAGAGGTCTGCTGGTATGATTCACACTTTTTTTCGACCGGCAGGGCGTTAGGGTGATTGTATCTGCTGAAAGGTTGAAGTTGGTTCAGGATTGGAACGGCCATCAGAAATCCTCCTTACCCAGATAAACTGGAATTTTTAAAGGTCCTGGGTAAGTACCTTTACGAAAATATTTTCTAAGGTACTAAAAATTATCTCCCAACAGACGCGGTTATTCCTATCCGTCGGGGTTGAACCGGAATATTCCGGTCGATAAACGATTGCAACCAATTTCGACGTAGGGTTCGCTCAAAAATAAATTTACATTTTCAGGTGTCGAGGCGCCCGCATGGCAAGGCGCGAGTAAGCGTTTACAGGGCAAGGAGTTTGCAATCCGGCATGGCTTTTGCTAACCAGTGATCGGTTACAGGCGCGAGGAGGGCGAATAGCAGGGCTATTTAACCTACGAGCAACGCAGCCACGCGGGATGGATCGGCGCATCAAAATGTGAAGTTATTTTTGAGCGAGTCCTTATGTATTGATCGGTCAACCAGGAGGAAACTTGAAGAAAACGGCAAAGATAGTGACGAGTGACGAGTGACGAATGATTAATGACGAGTGATGAGTGATCGAATTGGCTAGTTGGGTTGGGTTATTTGTAACGGGAAGAAGCGCATTCTTTGAAATTGAACTATACCTTATTTTTCTGTCATTTTACCTCTTGGAACGATTATAAGCTAGGGTAGAGCGCAACGAAACCCGCCGCAGTTGCGGGAATATCCTTTTGAATTCAGGATAGAGTTATAGTGATCAGCGGTTCACTCATCATTCATCATTTGTTTCACTGCTGTATAATTTCCTGAATTTTTTAATCCTTTTTTCAACCGATGGCGGGAGTTTCAGGTTATACCGCTTCGTATATTCGGCAACCATTCGGTGTGTGTTGAAAATGGTGCAGTTAAGAGCGATGTTCATGATGCATTTTTCAATGTACAAAGGTCTGGATTTCTTTTCGTAGAACATTTCCAGAATCTCCGGAAAAATTCGGTAAAAGGATGCCGAGTCCTCAGCATACAGAAGGGTTGAATGATCTTCACTCAAGGTTGTATGTTCAACCGGGGTTTCATAACCGAATTTCCAGCCTGTTTGGCCGTCATGATAACCCTCAGCCCACCAGCCGTCCATAATGCTGATATTGGGGACCGCGTTCATGGCGGCCTTCATGCCGCTCGTCCCGCTGGCCTCAAGAGGTCTTTTGGGATTATTCAGCCATGCATGGACCCCGGAAACCATCATCTTGGCAATACCCATGTCATACCCAGGGATAAAGACCAGTTTGGCCAACCCGTTGGTTTTATTGTAAAGATTCTCCTGTATATCAAGGATTTGTTTTATAACGATTTTGCCGGGTTCGTCGTGAGGATGTGCCTTGCCGGCGAAAATGAAATTAACCGGCCAATTTCGGCTTGTAATAATTTCTGAAAGCGTATCTAAGTTTTCAAATATCAGGTCAGCCCGTTTGTAAGTTGAAAAGCGTCTGGCAAAGCCTACGGTGAATGTCTTGGCGTCAAGATAGATTTCTTCGTCAAGGTGAGATAGAAAATTCGGAGGATCGATCCATGTCTCCTGCATCTGGGCACGGTGGGTGATCAGCATGTCATTGACATAGGAAATGAGGTTTTTCGTATCAGTCATCCAGGCATGTTCAAGGTAGGTTATGAATCTGTTGTTTTTTTTCAATAGGCTTGCGTTTGCAAAGACACCGGGATCCTTGCGCCAATTTTTCAGTTCGGAAAAGGAGTCATAGAGTTCGGCCTTGGCGTCGCTGATCCAGGTAAGATGGTGAACGCCGTTGGTAACCGCAGTGATTTTATTTGAATATTGGGGGAATTGTCTTTTTGTAACTTCCCGGTGCAGTCGGCTGACACTGTTTGTGGCTCGGTTCACATGCATTGCCAGGGTCGTGAAATTAAAATGGCTGGGCTGTTCTCTATCGTCTGCCAGAAGATTTAAGATTCTCAGGCTGAATGAATGAGCAATGTCTGAGAAGAGACCCCGGTCAAATCGGTCATGGCCCGCTTTTACCGGTGTGTGAATTGTATAGATGATTCGCTCGGCTACTTCTCGCGCAGCGTCGTGTATGTCTTGATCCGTTGCAAGTTGTGCAAATTCGTGGCCGAGTCTTTCCTCAAGCAGTTGTCTGATGAGATTAAGCACAACGCTTACGCCGTGCTGCTCATTTAAGTGGATCGTTTTTGACGTTATACCGAGCGCCTTCATAACCGGAACAACCCCGGTCCCGAGAAGACGCCTTTGTATTGCTTTGGTTCGTTCGGAACTGCTGTCGTAAAGAAGCTGGGCCGCATCTTTGATGAAATCCGGAGATGATTCCACGCTGAAATCTAGCAGCACCTCCGGGACAAAGAATTCCAGGTCATCGGCCACTTCCATCTTTAGCAAGAGTTGGGCGCAGGCATGTGTAACCTCGTCGTTTCTGTTAAAAAAAGGCACTTGTATTTGAAGTGGGACATCCGGGTTTTCGGGGTCCTTTAACAGGTACAGAGAAGCAGTATTTTCAGGTTCCCATTCCTTGTTCCAGGCAATCTGGCCGATCTGTGAGTCCACCAGTTGAGAGAAATACCCCTTTTTGTACAAAAGAGAGATACCCAACACCGGAATTTTATTGTCGGCAAAACTCTTTAACGTGTCTCCGGCCAGAATTCCGAGGCCGCCGCCATAGTTTGGTATTTTGGACGGCCCTTTAAGAAACATTTTCATGAATCTGTCGATATCGGGATTTGTGCTGCCGGCCACATCCATTTCCAGAAGTCTTGTTTGGACAGGATGGAAGACATCCCGGTCAGCGCCTATTTCCATTGAGATGTATGTAACCGAGTTCCCGTCAGGAGAAGTGAGGCTGTTCCAGACGTTATCCAAGACCTCCTGGGATACGCCGAAAAATGTGCCCAGCTTATTGGACGAGAGCATGTTGCGAAGGACTTGGTCAGGATTGATAACTGTTTTTTTTGTCATTGATTTTATTTATTTTTAGATTGTTATTACAACTCCGAAAGTAGAACTATTATAATTCCCTATTTAGCTTACTTTAAGAGCGTTTTGCAAGCGTTAAAGTGAGTAGTGGAAAAAACTTTTGGTCGTGCCTTTGAAGCCGTTTTTTATGAAACGGACAATTATTATTTAAAAAAAGATTGTATTTCCATAATGATTTTTTTAAGCTGAAGTATTATTAAGTAATATACTGATTAAATATGGTTTCGGGTTTGAATTTGTATAAATTTTATTGAGGAGGAAGATGAAAATGATAAAGGGAGAGTTTTTTCGGCTGTTGGCTGTAGCGACATTGACTGTGTCCCTCTCGATTTTTGCAAGCGGGTGCGCAAAAAAGAAAGTTCCCAGCGCCGAAGAAGGCGAGGCTGCCGGCCCGGAGTTGATCGAAGCTACTGAACCCGCTGAAGCAGTTACCGAAGTAGATACCAGAAGCGGAATCGGGTCGGAGGAATCTCTTGTCTCGGATTCAAGGAGAGGCGAAGCAGCAGGAGGAGTAATACTGGAAGGAAGGTCGTCCAGCCCCATGCTTCCCATATATTTTGATTTTGACAGGTTTAGTATCCGTAGTGATCAGAGAGATCGTATTGAAGAGAATGCCGATTTCCTTAAGCAACGTTCGTCTGCAAGGATTCGTGTCGAAGGTAATTGCGATGAACGTGGAACCAACGAATACAACATGGCCCTGGGTGAGAGGCGTGCCAGGAGCGCTAAAAAATATCTGGTAAACCTTGGAGTCGCGGGAAGTCGGATCGAGACTATCAGCTATGGGGAAGAAAAGCCGTTGAATTATGGTCACGATGAATTGTCATGGTCTCAGAATCGTAGGGATGATTTTGTAATTAGCAGATAGCCTGCTGTTTTTTGCTTTGATCTTGGGAAAATGTTTGGGGGAATGCCGAACTCCGGCATTCCCCTTTGTGTTGTATGACAAAAAAAATACGGTCAATGTATTAAGGAGTCTTTTATGAATATTTTAAGAGCATGTGTGTTGTTTGTCGTTTTGGGACTAATGACTTTGTTTTCTGGAATGGATCAGGCCGAGGCCAAAGACAGGATTAAGATTGGGACGATCAGTATTCAGCAGATTCTTTCTGAATCCGAGGCCGGCCTTGATGCAAAGCAAGTTCTTGAGGATAAGGCCGATGAATTCAGGGAAAAATTTGAGGGGGAACAGAAAAAGATGGATGCTCTTCGATTGGATTTGCAAAAGAGGAGCACTGTAATGAGCGAAAAGGCTATTGCTCAAGAAGAAAGAGATTTTGAAAAAAAGATTCGGGAACTGAAACGGCAGACTGAGGATGCGCAATATGAGATGAAGCAACTGGAAAAAAAGGTCATGGAACCAATCCTGAAGGTTCTGCACGCGGTCATCGCTGAGGTAGGGAAAAACGGAAGCTACACACTAATCTTGGAAAACACAAGAAAAGGCTTGCAGTCAAGGATCGGGCTCTTATATGTGGATGATTCTCTGGACATCAGCGAGCAGGTGCGAAAGGAAATGGACAAGCTTCTGAAAAAATAATTGATTGCGGTTCAAGATTCCACGTTCAGGGTTCAGGGTTGAACAGGAAAATATTCCGAAACAAACCTTGAACCTTGAACCCGGAACCCGGAACCTATGAAAGGTAACCGCAAACCTTCTCCTTCCATTCTTCTATCTGTTCTTCATAGGGTTCAACCGGCAGTTCCTGCCCGCACACCGTGCAGACCACACGAGCATTGTGTCAGCGTCCTTTAATTTTTGCTTCACTGCCGCAGTACAGGCAATTCAGTTTCAGGACCAATTCTTCGTCGGTTGGTTGCACTTTAAATTAAAGCTGTAAAGAATGATGGGGGCTGAAATAACTTCCCCATTTTATGCATCTCATTTTTGCCAGCGAAGTAAATCCCTTATCTGAACTTACCTGACCAACTCTCAATCGCAGCAACACCCACAAGGAATTTATTTGGCGGCATGCGTAGAGACGCGAACGTGAGAGAGACACGCTTAAAAAAAAATATACGTTTAAAATGGACTGATGCCACTCTAAACGCATATTTTTAAATTATATTTATTCTGATTATAACGGATTTGGGGGAGGAAAGCCTTGCACCATTTTTTGTAACTGCCTGATGGGTGGCATGGACAAACTTGTTTGTCCGTGCAAAAAACGTCAATGCAAAGTGAGGAA
>JAYEJK010000015.1:0-5999 GCA_034660535.1 Thermodesulfobacteriota bacterium
TGCTCAAGGTGATGGCCAAATAGCCCCTCTTTCCGACACCAGGAAACGCGTTCTTCATCCGACATGGATCCTGCTTTGATTAATGCCCCGATACGTTCTTCTGATGTCCAGTCCTGAGGGCGTTTTTCCTTATTGTTCAATGTTATGTTTCCACCTGTTCTGTGAGGTTTGAGCCGGTAGGTCAAAGTTGATCGGCTGATACCGGCTTTTCTTGCTATTTCGTATTGGGGTTTTTCACCCAACAAAACTTTTTTTATCACAGCTTTTTTCATTTCAATAGAGTATTTCATAAATATCACCTCAATGCCCCAATTTTTAGTTCTCACTGAAGGCGACATCTATCCTGACACAGGGGGGTTATGATACCGAAGAAAACAAGTACCGAACTTCAACAGATAGAAAACCTTTTTACCGGAAGGTTTGGCGCGCAAAGTGCGGGAGGCGCTGGACAATATTAACCAGGAGATGAATCATGGAAATGATGATATTACATCTATTAATTCTTGAAGACAACCCGGATGATGCTGAATTAGCAGTAAGGGAACTCGAACGTAAAGGGTTTGACGTAAAATGGACCAGGGTGGATACAAAAGAAGGCTTTAGAAAAGCGCTTGCCGAAAAACCCGATTTGATCTTAGTTGACTATTCGCTCCCCTCTTTTGACGGCCTGGCCGCCCTGGAGGTACACCGTCAACTCAAACTTGATATTCCGCTGATCATTTTTTCAGGCACGATAGGCGAGGACGTTGCTGTTGAATGCATGAAATCCGGCGCAACGGATTATGTTTTAAAAGACAACCCCTCCCGTCTGTATCCTGTTGTAAAACGGGCGCTTGAGGAAATTAAAATATACCGGAAAAGCAAGCAGACAGAGGAAGAAAAAAAGAAAATCGAGGCCCAACTCCGCCAGTCCCAGAAGATGGAAGCCATCGGCACACTTGCCGGCGGTATTGCCCATGATTTCAACAACCTGCTGACAACCATAATAGGGAATGCCGAGCTCGCATTAATGGATATCATCAAGGATGAATCCTTACGTAAGGAAATAGAAGAGATCAAGAAAGCCGGGGAAAAAGCAGCTTCTTTGATCCGTCAGATTCTTGCCTTCAGCCGCAAGCAGATTGTCCAGCCTAAGATCCTGGATGTTAATGAATTATTAACGGATATAGAAAAGATGCTTGGCCGTCTTATTGGGGAGGATATTGAGTTGTTGACGATTCCTGCTCCCGCATTGTGGCAGGTGGAAATAGATCCCGGCCAGATTGAGCAGGTGATTATGAACCTTGCGATCAATGCCAAAGATGCCATGTCCACCTACGCCGACAGCACGGCAGACAGGCCACAGGGAGGAAAGCTCATCATTAAAACAGCCAACACTGATCTGAACGAGAATTGTTTTCGCGAGCGCGGTATTGAAGGAGAAAAGTCAGGCCATTATGTGATGCTGGCTGTAAGCGATACCGGCAAAGGGATGGATAAGGCAATCCAGGAACATATCTTCGATCCTTTCTTCACCACAAAGGAAGTCGGCAAGGGCACCGGATTGGGCCTGTCCACTATATACGGCATTGTCAAACAAAATAATGGTTTTATCTGGGTTTACAGCGAGCCTGGGAAAGGGACGACATTCAAGGTCTATCTGCCAAGGGTGAAGGGGGATACTGAGTCGGAGGAAAAAGAACAAACCTCTGTAGCCGAATTCGGTGGTTCTGAGACTGTTTTGATTGTGGAGGATAATGATTCACTCCGAAATCTTGCGCGAAAGGCTCTCCAGAGCTATGGGTACAGGATTATGGATGCTGAAAATGGCGAAAATGCCCTGATTGTCTGCAAGAAGCACGATGGTCAGATTGATCTGATGATAACCGATGTGGTGATGCCGAAGATGGGCGGCAGGGAAGCGGCAAATCGACTGCAACCTCTATATCCCCAGATGAAGGTGATTTATATGTCGGGATACACGGATAACGCCATAGTTCATCACGGTATTCTGGAGCCGGGACTGAATTTTCTCGAAAAACCTTTTACACCGGAAGGCCTGGCACGTAAAGTGCGGGAGGTATTAGACAAGTGAACCCTGAATCTCTGAACGCTTACAGATTTTGGAATAATCCTGTGAAATCAAAACTTATTTTATGTGTTCTATTCATACTGCTCCTAATGGGATGTGTTGATAATGATGAGCCGACCGTACAGAAAAGAGATGATTTTAAAGGAACTTCCAAACAAACCGAAAAAAGACTGAACTGGATGGGACATTGGCTTGGTGACCATGATCGTGAAGTCCTTATGCGGGAGGTTGCCCAGAATTTTGAATTGCTGAATCCCGACATAAAGATTAATTTCAAATTTCCTTGTCAGATAATGGGATTTCGCAGCAGAGAGAAAACAGGTAAATTTATAGCCAACATGATAAAGACAGGTAATATAGAGTGGGATATTGTATGGCTGGATGACTTCATTTATCTGCGTGCCGCAGAAGAACTGGGAGATCCCCAATGGGGCAAAAAATATCTTGTGAATTTTGAAGATGTGCCTGGTTTTAAAGAAACACAAAAATCCTTTATCATAAATGATCCTGTTTACAGAGAACAGACAGGAGGTATAATAGCAGGTCCGTATATCGAAGGTTATTACTATGCAATTTACTATAATAAAGACGTTGCAGAAAAAATGAGTCTTCAAATAAAAGATCATGGTATGACTTTTGACGATCTATTAGAATACGTTAAAACTGTCTATAAATACAACAAGGAACATAATAGTAATATTGCAGCATTTTATGAAAGCAAGAACTATATTACTATGGAATTATTATTCCAGAACCTCTACAAATCCGAACTTAAAGATTTCAAGAAAGTTCAAGAAGAAACAGGCTCGGAACAAAAAAATACTGCCCTCCTGAGAACTTTTAAGGCCTTTGAAGAACTGGGCAAATATAATCCGTTAATAAATTCCCATAAGGAAAATATCTGGTACAAGACAAGACATATTATATTGAAAAACAAATGTCTGTTTTATGTGAATGGTATCTGGATGTATAATCACTGGATGAGCATGGACGAAGAAGAAACAAAAAAGATTATTCCCGCGGAACTGCCGGCATTTCAGGAAGTGGACTATTATCTTGGAGGCTTTATTCCATCATGGGCTGTAATGAAAGATTCCCCAAATAAAGAAGAAGCAATTAAGCTTTTGATGTTCTGGAGCAGACCACAGGTTGCTGAGAAATGGGTGCGGTATGCAAAAGCGCCAACAGGACTGGCCGGTAATATCAGTTCTTCTGATATCGGTGAGGACCCTTTCGCTCGATTCCTTACAAAGATCACAGATAAATATGGCAGCAATATCCATTATAGCGCTAATGCAGGATACATCTTGGGAAAAAAGAACAAGCTTCTGCAGCAGAATATTAACAAAAAACTGTTGCAGCTCTTAGACGGCGATATAATCGCTCAGCAGGCTTATGATGAGATTATGAAAGAGGTTAAATGAAAAAAATTTATCTAAGTCTAAGTACGAAAATGTTTTTATTTACAATGATACCGTTTGTTCTGGTAATTATAATAATCAGTATATTATCAATTCAGCACAGGATAGAATATGAAAGGGCGCTGACTTCAAACAGAATTGAGGCCTATGTAACTCTATTGGAAAGTGGTGATTTAAGCTTTAACAGTATAAAACAAAAGAAGAAACTAGAAAAACTTTTCAACGAGAAAGTTTTATCAGCAGAACTTATAAAAAGGGATCGCAGTATTGCCTTTACAACCGGCGGTTCCGAATATGAGATTAACAAAGAACGGATCGACAAAGCATTTCAAGGTTATATTATAACTTTTACCAAACAGAATAAAATTCCTGTTCTAATCTCACTACGCCCAATTATTGTCAAAAATACAGTAGTTGGTATTCTTCACCTTGAACTTTCATTTGAAAAATCTAACGACAGGATCAAACAACATACATTGTTTGTTCTCTTTCTTGATGTATTCAGTATAATATTATCGTTCTTATTAACATATTTTTTGTCTAAAAAAATTATATTAAACAGGATTAAGAGTTTGACTGATATGTGTTCTGAGATCAGGAGAGGAAATCTAAATTACCGGCTGTCCGTTAAATCACATGATGAGCTTGGAAAACTCGCCTTAACCTTTAATGATACGGTAGGTAAACTGGCTGAACGTAATCAACAATTGAAGGAAGAGAAACAGAAAGTTCTTGATAATATCAGGGAGTTGGAAAGGTACCGCGAACACCTTGAAGAATTAGTAAAAGAACGAACCGGAAAACTGGAAAAATCCAGGACTGAACTTGATGTTTTAAACAAACAGCTTCAAGCCGCCAACAAGGAGCTTGAAGCCTTTGCATATTCCGTATCCCACGACCTTAGGGCCCCACTGCGGAACATTGATGGATTTTCCCAGATATTGCTGGAAGACTATTCGGATATTTTAGACAAACAAGGACAGCACTACCTGCAAAGAGTGAGGGCAGGCACGCAGAATATGGGCCAACTTATAGATGACATCCTCAGTCTTTCCCGCAGTGGACGTCATCACATGGACAAAAAAACAATCAATATAGAGCCCATTGTCAGAGAAGTCTGTAAATCACTTGAAAATGAATTAAAAGACAGAAAAGTTGACTTTGTTGTTCATGAATGTCCACCTGCTCTTGCTGATTCTCATTTTGTAAAAATCGTGTTTACGAACCTGCTGTCCAACGCGTTGAAGTTTACCAGAATCCGCGAAAATGCGAAAATTGAAATAGGTTCCATGACTGAAGATGGTCATACAATTTTTTTTACAAAAGACAATGGCACAGGTTTTGATATGAAATATGCTGATAAACTATTTGTTCCGTTTCAGCGGCTCCATCGTGCAGAAGAATATGAAGGTTCAGGCATTGGTCTGGCAATTGTTCAACGTATAATTCACAGGCATGGCGGTCGAATCTGGGCAAAATCGGAGATAGATGTGGGAACGACGTTTTATTTTACTCTATAGTTACTGGTTACGGGTTGAAAAGGAGAAATTATGCGGCCGGAAGATATAAGAATTCTTTTAATTGAAGATAATCCTGATGATGTTGAATTAACATTAAGGGCATTTAAAAAACACAATCTTTCCAATCACATTACTGTTGCCAGGGACGGTGAGGAAGCCCTGGACATCATATTCCAACGCGGGAAGGAAAGCGCCGGAGAGTTGAAACATGATCTTATATTGCTGGATCTGAAGCTGCCCAAGGTAGATGGAATGGAGGTGCTCAGGCAAATCAAGGAGAATCCGGAAACAAAAGTTATTCCTGTGATTATTTTAACATCCTCAAAAGAAGAAAATGACCTGGCTGAAAGTTACCGGCTTGGCGCAAACAGTTATATCCGCAAGCCTGTAAACTTTGAGAAATTTACCAAGGTGGTAATGCAGTTGGGGTTATACTGGCTGTTAATAAATGAACCACCTCCACAGAAACAGTGATAATTGATAAATTGTAACTAGTGCCCGAACGAAAAATAGGATTTTTTGTTCAGATCAAGAAAGGCGCAAATTTTAACCGCAGGAATACATTATTATGAAAGGCTGAAAAACATTGAAAAACAGATTCAAGATGGTGCCAAGCTAACCAGTCACCTTCTTGGTTATGCCAGAAAAGGCCAATATTTATCACATAGTTCTAGACATTCGTATAAGTCGTCTGTACGATATGATCGTCCCCGTGCGAGTTAACAACTCAAAAAATCATGGGTGAAAATCAACGGAGGCGAGATTAATGAACTATAGGATCTTTAAAACTTGGCTGAAAATGCAATTATCCGTAAATAAACGGATCCAATATATCTGCACATGCTATATTCTTTTTCTTATGACATTGAAACGAAAACATACTTTAACAGAGGCAGCAAGGATGTTTGGGACAAACGTATCCCAATTCAGCAGATTTTTATCGGAGCATCCTGATGTAGCTATGTACAACTTGAACTCTCTATCTAA